>ONXW01000137.1 GCA_900321915.1 uncultured Eubacteriales bacterium | reverse complement strand
TTAAGCAAAGTAGGTTTTCAAATATAATCGTCAGGCATTCCCAACGACTTGTAATACAAGCAGAAGATATTCTTATTACAAGCATTCCACACTGATCAGGACAGTACAATTTCACATTTCTCCGTGAAATTGACAGATATAACAACCATGCATTCAACTAAAAGAAAGGGGTAAACAGATTGAGAGCTTTAATCAAGTATGCTCCGGAACCGGGAAATATGGAGATCCGGGATATTCCGGAACCGACACCCGGACCGGGACAGGTAAAGATCAAGGTTATGGCCAGCGGAATCTGCGGTTCAGACCTGCATATCCAGGACAGCAACATCGGTATTCCCGTCCGTACGCCTGTCGTCACCGGCCATGAGTTTTCCGGTATCGTAGCGGAAGTCGGAGAGGGCGTTACCGACTGGAAGCCGGGCGACAGAGTAGTTTCCGAGACCGCTTACGCTTACTGCGGAAAATGTGAAGCCTGCCGCGAGGGATGGTATAACCTGTGTCCGGAGCGCAAGACCCTTGGATACTGGTACAATGGCATTTTCACCAATTACACCATCGTACCTGAAGGCCGTGTACATCACATGCCTGACAACATTGATTTCGTTTCTGCAGCCATGACAGAGCCTCTGGCCTGTGTATGCCACGCTGTTTTCGACCTCACCGAGATTAAGCCCACAGACCTTGTACTGGTAAATGGCCCCGGCCCGATGGGACTTCTGACCGTAATGGTTGTCAAATCCTTCGGCGCAAAGGTTCTGGTTTCCGGAACCAAGGTGGATGCGGAACGCCTCGAGTCCGCGAAAGAACTGGGTGCAGACTACATCTGCAATATCGACGAGACTCCGCTTGAGGAGTGCGTCAACCAGCTTACCGGAGGCTACGGTGTGGATGTCGTCATGGAGTGCTCCGGCAACCAGTACGGCATTAACGGCGCGCTCAAGGTGCTGAAGCGCCGCGGTTACTTTACCATGATCGGTATGGGCAAGCCGGAGATTCCGTTCTACGTCACAGCGCTCAACTACCGTGAGCCTCACGTGACCGGTTCCCTCGGTTCCCGCAAGGCCAGCTGGGAGCAGGCGCTGGATCTTCTTGCCCGCGGCAAGGTAAAGATGGACAAGATTGTTTCCCACAAGATGCCGCTTGCGGAGTGGGAGACGGCGTTCAACATGTTCCGCGCGAAGGAAGGCGTAAAGTTTGTGCTGCTGCCGTTTGAGGAGGACTATTGATGTCAGAAGACATCTTAGGCATTTTATCAATTCATTTCACCAAAAGAAAAGGAGAGGCGAGAAAATGAAGAAAATCTTATCTGTAGCACTTGCACTTACCATGGTGGCAGGTCTCGCGGCCTGCGGCGGCGGTTCCGCAGCACCGGCACCCGAGGCTCCGGCAGCAACAGAGGCGGCTGCTTCTGAGGCAGCTGAAACTGAGGCGGCGGCTGAGCAGCCCGCAGCGGAAGCTCCGGCAGGCGATGTCATTACAATCCAGGTCGGCTATGAGAACAACCCGGGTGAGCCCCTTGACCTCGGCTGCAAGGCATGGCAGGAGAAGCTGGATGAAATCAGCGACGGCTCCATCAAGATTGAGCTGTTCCCGTCCAGCCAGCTCGGATCCAAGAAAGACGCCATGGACCAGATGCAGATGGGTGAGGCAGTTGCCTACATTACCGACGGTTCCTTCCTGGGCGACTACGGCGCACCGGAGATGTCCATCCTTGCAGGCCCGTATCTGTTCACAGAGTGGGATCAGTACTGGAAGCTGATGGAGACCGACTGGTGGAAGGAGCAGGAGGAGCTGCTTGCACAGTCCGGACTTCACATCATCACTGGTAACTGGGCTTACGGCGAGAGAAACCTGATGACAACCAAGCCGGTTCAGACCCTTGAGGATCTGAAGGGCCTTATCGTAAGAACACCGCAGAACACCATCCAGATGAAGACCTTTGAGTATCTCGGCGCTGCCCCGACCGGCATGGCCCTGGGCGATGTTTACACCGCAACACAGCAGGGTACCATCGAGGGTATGGAGAACCCGATGGCTACACTGTACGGACAGGTTTACTATGAAGTTGCAAAATACCTGACCAAGACAAAACACCTTCTCATGCCGATTCAGTTCGTTATGAGTGAGACTGTATGGCAGAGCCTTACCCCGGATCAGCAGAAGTGGCTGACCGAGGCTGCAAATTACGGCGGCGAAGTTGAGTCTGAGGAGCAGTTCAAGTCCGCAGAAAATTATCAGAAGCAGATGGAAGAGGCTGGCGTAACGGTTTTTGAGCTCTCTGATGAAGAGATGCAGAAGTTCATCGACGCTTCCGCAGCTGTCTATGATGATCCTGCTGTAACAGCCAACTGGAGAGAAGGCCTGTATGACTATGTACGTGACATGGTCATCAATTAATTAATCTGTTATAGGAGCCTGTTTTAAATCTCTCTGAACAGGGGTTTGAAACAGGCTCCCTGCCTTATTGACTACCGGATACTCTGTATGAAAGGAGCCTGCGAATGGCCGAATCAAAAAATAAGGGTATACTGGGCATTCTTGGCCAGCTGGATGTAATAGCGGCGTGCATCGTGCTGTTCCTCCTGCTGTGCCTGACCTTCGTGAATGTCATCATGCGCTACGTCATGCGAAGTCCTATCACCTGGGCTGAGGAGATGCAGATGTTCATGTTCCTCTGGGTGGTGTATCTCGCTGCCGGTGCAGCGTTCCGCAACAGTTCCCACATTGCAATTGAGATCCTTGTAGATTCCCTTCCGGCAGGGCCGAAAAAGATCTGCGAGATAATCGCTTTTATCTGCTCACTTATTATCGTGGTTTATTTGGCAATCCAGGGAAATGCCTATTACAACCAGATGGTTGCGACGGGAAAGATCAGTACGCTCCTGCGGATTCCGTACCGCTATGCCTACGGGGTTATTCCCATCGGTAACTTACTGATGATTGTCAGCCTGGTATTCTACAACGTGAAATATCTGTTCTTGTCAGGAAAGGAGGAGAAAACAGAATGAATTCAACTCTGGCGATTGCTGTTATCATCATGCTGATTCTCCTTTTCCTGAAGGTTCCGGTCTTTCTTTCCGTCATCGGCGCCAGCGCGATCTATTTCTTTATGACACCGAATGTCAACGCCATGATTCTGGGACAGAGACTTGTCTCCGCCGTTCAGAGCTCCTCGCTGCTGGCTATTCCGTTCTTCGTCGCCGGCGGCGTATTCATGAACTATTCCGGTGTTACCTCGCGTATCATGGACCTCTGCGACCTGCTGACCGGTCACCTTTACGGCGGCCTTGCGCAGGTTAACGTCCTCCTGTCCACGCTGATGGGCGGTCTTTCCGGTTCCAACCTGGCCGACGCGGCCATGGAAGCGAAGATGCTGGTTCCTCCGATGCGCGAGAAGGGCATGTCCAATGCCTTTGCATCTGTCGTTACCGCGGCGTCCGCGATGATTACACCGCTGATTCCGCCGGGCATCGCGATGATTCTTTTCGGATCCCTGGCAAACCTTTCCATCGGTAAGCTGTTCGTCTCCGGTATCGGCGTCGGCATCCTTCTCTGCGCAGGTGAGATGATTCTCGTTTCCATTATTTCCCACAAGAGAGGTTACATGCCCACCCGTAAAAAGGGCGAAAAGCTTCCTCCCGGCGAGGCGGGCCGTATTGTGCGCCGTTCCATTCTTCCCATGTGCCTGCCGGTTATCATCATCGGCGGTATCCGTATCGGTGTCTTCACCGCGACGGAAGCGGGAGCTGTAGCCGTTGTTTATTCCATCATTCTCGGCATCATCTACAAAGAGCTGACCTGGGATCTGATCAAGGCGGGATTCAAGGAAGCCGTCCTTTCCACCTCCAGTATCATGCTTATTATCGGTGCCGCGTCCTCCCTGTCCTGGGTTCTCACCAAGGAGCAGGTGCCGCAGAAGATTACGGCATGGATGATGGGCCTGACCGACAATAAGTATGTGTTCCTTCTCCTGGTTAACATTTTCCTGCTTATCTGCGGTATGTTCCTGGAAGGAAACGCTATCATGATCATCCTGGTCCCCCTGCTTTATCCGGTGGCCCTGAACTACGGAATTGACCCGGTCAATTTTGCCATGGCATTTATCTTCAATATTTCCATCGGCGCAATGTCGCCTCCGATGGGTACACTGATGTTTGTCACGTGCAATGTCACGGGCTGTCCGCTGAAAGACTTCATAAAGGAAAGTGTACCGTTCTATGCGGTACTTCTCTTTGAGCTGCTGCTCCTGACCTACGTGCCGTTCTTTACAACAGCTCTGGTGAACCTGGTTTACTAAGACATAGAATTGACAGCACCGAAAGACAGCAGTGAAGAGACCGAAAGGTGTGGTAATCATCTGTCATTGACAAAATGATTACCACACCTGTTTTTGTGCCTTAAAATCTGTAGTATAATGATGGGAGAATGCTGACTGCTGCTGTGCCGGCACTGCCGGTTCTGGTTCGGGGAGGTGGAACTGTGTACGGAGAAAACATGGGGCAGAAATTTGCCGGAGGTACGGAAGGTATTACGGGGGAGCGCATCACGGAAAACATCTGGCTTTGTCCTGACGGAAAATACCGCTGGGCATATGAATTTTCCATGCTGAAGAATCCTGTCATTCTGTTTACCGTATGGAAGGTACTGCTTTTAGCCACAGCGGCCGTATGGGCTTTTCTCATGATCCTGAACCTTCTGGATGGCAGTATGTACGGAATGGAAGGGTTCCTCGGCATGACGGGGATGTTTGTCCTGCTCGGCCTGTTCATGTGTCTGCTGGGCGTCGTGGCATATTTTATCCTGGCAGGTATCTATGGATGGAAATATATGGTGCTGTTCGAGATGAATGAGAAGGAAGTGGTGCATATCCACATGCCGAAACAGTTTGAGAAGGCGCAGGCCATCGGATGGGTCACCGCGCTGGCGGGACTGCTGGCCGGGAATATAACGGCGATAGGTACAGGGACACTTGCTGCGTCAAGAAGTATCATGACCTCAGAATTTGAACACGTGAAATCTGTTTCCGGAAAACGCGGCATGCATACAATCTATGTAAACCAGACGCTGGATCACAACCAGGTCTACGCGGAAGACGCGGATTATGATTTTGTCTGGAATTATATCACAGCCCGCTGCAGGAACGCGAAGATACGATGATTCCTGCTGTTTTTCAGGGAAAGGAGAAAGCGCTGTGAAATCTTTACTGATCAAAGATACCACCAGGGAAGAGAGGGAAGAGATCATCCGTTCCTCCCTGGACTGCGGCGGCGGATGTGAAAACTGTTCCGGCTGCTGGCTGGGCGGCGGAAATCCATGGGGGATGTATCAGGATTATATAGAGGGGAAAAGAGAAATCCGTGAGATTAACATGGAGTACAACGAGCGGTACCGCCAGGGAAGACTGGTGAAATAAATAAAAGGAGCAGGAACGGGTGTCCTGCTCCTTTTACGTTGCGGCTTATTCGCCTGTGGCGGATACGATGCTTCCGTCTTCCGCCACTTCGACGGTAACGACGTAGGTGTATCCCGGCTGATTGCCGTCCCAGTCGCACGGGGTGGTAAATGTGATGGTTGTGGTGCCGGCGCTTTTGCCCTCATAACCGGCTGACAGTATGCCCACAGCCTGGCCTTTGGCGGCACCCTTGTCAGAGAGTGTGAATTTCCTGTTGATGGAATAGTCAATGATGGAGTCATCGCCGAACTCATTATCCCATTCGCATCCGGTACTCTTGTTCGTTCCGAGCTGTACGGTCAGCTCAGTCCCTTTCCAGGACAGTTCGCGGAAGGTCTTCAGCTCCTCGGGCTTTGGGCCGCTTCCGCCGCATGCGGCCAGGAAGAGACAGAGGATGAATGCGGACAGTGCGGCCAGTATCCTGGCTGTCCGGCGCAGTTTTCCTGCATCAGGCATAGTACTTTTTCCTCCTTTGGATTTGTAAAATGATACATTGGGAGGACAGCGTCCCCCTCTGTTGATTATAGTATAACAGAGTTGTGCATGTTATGGGCCATTATCTTTGATATTACCGGCACAATAGGGTATATTAAAAGCAGATGCTGAAAGAGGGCAATCCAAGAGAAGGAGGACGCCGGGAAAATGGGTATACCTGTCGTGGTTGGCGTTACCGGACACCGTGCTTTGCGGACACAGGATATTCCGCTGCTTCGGGAGAAGGTGAAACAGGAGCTGGAGAACCTCAGGGCAAGCTGCCCTCATTCCGATATTATCATGCTGAATTCCGTCGCTTCCGGCGGGGATTCCCTTTGCGCCGAGTGTGCCCTGGAGCTGGGGATTACGCTTATCTGCCCCCTTCCGTTCCCGGCCGAAGAATACCGGAAGGATTTTTCGGCGGAGGATGGCGCCGTCTATGAAAGACTGCTGGAGAGAGCGGATTCCGTATTTGTAGTCCCGGATACGGAAGAAGTGCCTTCTCAGTCTGAGTCCCTGGAAAATGCTTCCGCGGATGCATACCGGGATTTCCGCTATCGTCAGACCGGAATCTATATCGCGACCCACAGCCATGTCCTGCTGGCGCTCTGGGACGGGGGCCCGCCGGAGAAAGGCGGCTGCGGTACGGCGGAAGCTGTGGACTTTGCCCTGCGGGGAAGCTACCGGCCCGCGTCCGGCCCGGCGTTTTATCACGGCGGGACGATGGTCATACATATTAACGCGCCCAGGGAAGGCGCTGAAGGGACTGCCGGTGAGCGGCATATCTGCGGAACAGAGCAGTTTCCCGGGGAGATTGTTGAAAAAACAGAGACATTCAACCGTCTGGCTTCCGGAAAACAGGAACCGGGATATCCGCTGCTTCCTGAGGATGCCGCGGCAGACACCATGCTCCGCAGGCTGGAAGACCTCTACCAGGGCGCGGAGGCACTGAGCATGAAGGCCGCGGTGACCTTCCGGAGAGTCGTGGCGTCGCTGGCTGTTTCCGGCACTGTCCTGACCCTGGCCTTTCTTCTGTACGATGAGGCGGAGCTCTGCTGGATGATCCTCCTCTGCGGCGCCATGCTGGTATGTGCCTGGGCCTCGCTGCGGCACGCCAGAAAGTCAGAATGCCACAGCCGCTATATCGAATACAGGGCCCTGGCGGAGAGCCTGCGTGTGCAGGCATTTCTCCGGTATGCCGGGAGCGCGCGGCAGGTTCCTGAGCTGTTTACCTGGACCCAGCTTCTGGAGAACGGCTGGATTGCCGCAGCGGTAAGCGCCGTGGTTATCGGGGACGGTCCTCCGGAGGAACACGATATTTCCCTGTGCTGGGTCGAAGACCAGAGAGCCTACCATGAGAAGGCTGCCGTGAAGAAGGGGGAAATGCTGAAGCGGAACGACTGGATTGTAAAGACCGCAGCCATCTGCAGCATTGTTTTCTTCCTGATAGTGCTTGCGTTTGAACTTACCGCGGGAGATCTTTCCCTGATCCCCGGCGTGATCTCCGTTGACCTCAACCTGTACAGGGCGATCTTTAAAATTGTGCTGGGCAGTTTCTCTGCCGCCACGCTGTTTGCCTCCGGCTACTACGGAAAACTCTCCCTGTCGAGGCAGGTCTCCGACCACCGTAAAATGGAGCGTTTTTACCGGGAGATCGGGGAACAGCTTTCCCGGTGGGGCCAGTCCGAAGAGCTGCTGGACCGACTGGCCCGGGAGGAGCTGACGGAGAACGGGAACTGGTACTCCTATCAGCAGGATAATACGCCGGATATCTCCATTTAGAATAAAAAGTCCGGACTTTCAGAGGAAGGAAGTAGTCATGCTCAGACTGAATGCCATCGAAATTGTATTTCCGGACACACCGGCAATGTTATCCCTGGCAGAGAGGCTCAGGAAGGATCTGGAAGCCTACCGTGTGCCCCGGGCAGTTGTGGAAAAAACCGGGATACGTTCCGTTCCGGACGTGACAGATCCCTGGCTTATCGTGCTCTGCACCCCGGAGACGCCGGCCTCCCCGGAGGTAAAGGAGCGAATCGCCGCTTTTACCGAGGCGGGAAACTATCACCGTATCCTGACCCTTCTCGCCGACGGCCTGCCGGAGCAGAGCTTTCCCGTTGAGCTGATGGTTGAGACGCTGCCCGACGGGTCCAGGGCTGTACGTGAGCCTCTCGCAGCCAATATCACCGCGGAAACGGAGCGGGAGCGTGCAAAAAAGCTCTCCGTGGAGAAACTGCGGCTTCTTGCCCCGATCCTCGGGGTTTCTTTCGATGAGCTGCTGAACCGCAGGCGCAGGAATCAGATGCGCATCGCGGCGGCGATCTCGGCGGTGATACTTCTCAGTGCGGCGGCATTTTCCTTATACGCGTTTAACCGGATGCGGGTGATTGCCGGACAGAACGCTGCCCTCAGTGAGCAGTTTGCCCTGGCGGAGATGGAGCGGGATGCGGCGCAGGAGCAGAGGGATGCGGCGAGGGAGGAGTTTGCCGGAACCACGGCCATACGGGCCAGGGAGGTTCTGGACAGGGGAGACTGTGAGCTTGCCATGCTGCTATGCCTTGAATTCCTGCCGGAGTCCGGACAGACCACAGAACTTCCCGGAATCCTTGATGAAGCCCTTCATAAGATCTGTTCGCAGGGCTATGTGCCTGTCACGTCAGTTAAGGAATATGCCAAGACCAGGTATACCCGGGTCGAGGACAGGGATAAGAAAGAGGATGAAGCGGAGGTCGGGTTTCCCAAAACCATTGCCATGCCGGTTCCCGAAGAGTTCGACAACGGGAAAGAGTCTTTCGAACTGGATCTGGAAGTTTCCTCGGAAGAGTTCGGGTATGCGGTGTACAGGGGGAGCTTTTCCCGCGACCGCACGTCCGGGGGCAATGTTTACCGGACGAGAGTCTGTTTCCGGGACGAACCGGAGCGGGACCATTACCTGCCTTTCTCAGAGTACAACGGCGACTGGGTTGCCGCGGACATTATCCTTCCGGACGGAACCTTTATCGGGACGGAAAGTGCTTATTCCTGCTGCATCTACCGTTATAATCCGTTTACCGCGGAATTTCTGCCGTTATACGATGAGGCGGCGGAAGAACAGGACAAAGCCCCGGGAATTACGCCTGAGAAAAGGACCATCACGCCTCTCGCTCTGCAGAGCGATATAAAGTACTTCGGCACGGTGGAGGGAGCGGAAGGCCTGGTGTTCGGGTATACCTGGTACAGCTCCTCAACCCACAACATCGGCAGCGCCGATATAAATACCTATGTATTTTCTGAGAAACCGTTCAGATATCTCTATACGCTGGATGACACCGTGATCCTGATAAGACCTGAGGGAAGCAGATACATTCTCGGGACGACCAGGCACGGGCTCACAGTCTTCAGTACAGATCCCTTCGAATACAGATATACCCTGGAAAATGAACCCGGGCTGGAATTCCCCACGGACCATTACAGCTATGAGACGCCTGTCTTTGCTGACGGGAGAAACTGGCTCTACGTCAACGGGAATAGCGGCGTCAAGTCCGTATACGACCTGGATGACGGAGCGCGCCTTTCCGTTATCTCGGAGCCTCAGCTGAGCTACAGCATGTCCATATCTTCCGAGGGGCTGATCCTCTCACAGGTCAAATCGGTTCCGACCCTGTTCCGGCCTGAGGACGGATCCGTCTTCGGAACGATTTCGACAGAAGCAATGAACAGTCCGGAGCTTTTCGGTGACTATGACGGGGAGGCCGGCCGCAGGAGCGCCATGGCTGTTCAGGTCAGGGGCATTGTGTACGAGTACCGGGAAAAGGAGCGGCAGGTGCCGGAGGATCTTTCCGGGCAGGCCGCCCTGGCGGAGGAACTCCTGAACGGCAGGGAACTGACGGAGATCGAGCGTGATACCTTCAGCCTGGAGCTTAAACAGGAGGGGAGCGTATGAAGAAGTATCTGGCATTTATCAGCTACCGCCACAGTCATGACGACTCCGAAGCTGCTCTCGGTTTCCGGAAAGGGATTGAAGGATATCACCTGCCAAAGGATTCCGGCCTTCCCGTGAGAAGGAGAGTTTTCCGCGACACGGATGAACTGCCCACCAGCGCTGACCTGGGCGCCGATATCGAAAACGCGCTGCGGGACAGTGAATACCTTATTTCCCTCTGCTCTGAGGAATACGTGAAATCACTGTGGTGCATGCGGGAAGTGGAGTTCTTCCTGGAGCTGGGCAGGCGGGACAGGATCCTTCCGGTCCTGGTTTCCGGCTCTGCCGGGACCTCGGTTCCCGAAATGATCAGGGACATTCCCATCGCCGCGGACTTAAGGCGCGGGGGCCCGGAGACGGCCTCCCATGAGGAACGGCAGTATGATAAGACAAAAATAAGAGCCGCGGTGCCGGAGATACTGTCCCTTATGTCCGGTCTGGATGCGGACAGCATCGCCGCCACGGAGCGGCGTTTCCGGCTTGGCGCAGGCGCTGCTGCCGTCGCCTTTATCACCGCCGGACTGCTGGCTTTTGCGGGTTACGCGACCCGCACGGCATCCCGGATCGCGGACAATAACGCCCGGATTGCCGAGGCCACAGACAGGACGGAGGAAGCCCGGAAGCAGGCGGCCAAAGAGCGTGATACCGCGCTGCTCAGGCAGGCGGAATATCTCTCGGAGCAGGCATGGCAGGCTCTGGCCGACGGAAATAAGGAACAGGCTGTTACGCTGGCGCTCTCGGCCCTTCCGGAGGACCTGCACGGGGAACTGCCCGTATCTGCTGCCGCCGAGGGCGTGCTCCGCATGGCCCTGAGCATGGAACCTCTGCCTTCCTACCGCTATCTGTGCGAAGCTGAGACAGACTTTGATATCCGCGGCTATTATACGGATTATCACTATACGGACCGGCTGATTCTCACGGGGGATACCTTCGGGCCGGAAAGCTTCTATGTGGATTGCGCGGGGAAGACCGGATTCATGAAGGATATTCATGCAGAATCACGGCAGAAAGCCATCGATCTGGGATACACGAAGTTCTGTTTTGTCAGGGTCGTGAACAGCAGCACCAACAGAAATGTTTTCTGCGGGCCCGGAAAACAGATGTACATTGAGAATTTCATGGGGAATGAGCATTTTGAGTACACTCTGGGCGGGGAACCATTCCTGGCTGACGGTGCGGCTGAGCTGGGCGGCGAGGATGTGCTGGCCTGGGAGGAGAATTCCGAAGGCGGGACCGGGCGGACGGCGCTGTTCGGCATAACAAGCCCGGAAGCGGCCGCGGAGCTGGACCTTGCGGGATATCCCGTTTCGACAGGTTATGACAAGGATGACAGGATTCTCATAGTGGACAGTACCGGAGCCTTCAGTGTGTTCGATTATCAGGGAGAAAAGCTGGGGACACTGGATGGAGAGTACACGGACGCCGAATATTACTACAGCTCCGGGGACTGCGCGTATATCGCCTCGATGGACGGGACTGTGCGTTTCTTTGACCTGGAGCAGTTCCGGGAGAAATGGAAAATAGACTGTCCTTCACCCGTCCGGCAGGTCGAGGCCTGCAAAAAGCGCGGCCTTCTCCTGGTTCGCTGCGACAGCGGTGTGTATATATATAATCTCGATGACGGGGCCTTTGTCACTGAAGTCGGAACGAACGCCGCGCCGAATATGGCGGTATGGAATAATGACGGCGCTTCCGACGGAAATACGATCCTGCTCATCTACGGCCGGCGGGTGGAGCTTTATTCTCTCGACACAGCTGTGGATGAGGCGGACACTGATTACCGGCCGCTGTACAGCGCCGGAGTCCCGCTGGGAGGATCCTTCGTATATTCCGACGACGGCAGCCGTATATACCAGCACGCGTACCAGGGCCTGAATCAGGGGGAAGACCAGCTGTACTGCTGGGACGCCGGAACGGGGGAGCTTCTGTGGAAGGATATTTTTCCGGAGAAAAGCTACGGCTCGGTCTGCACCTTCAGCAGGGATAAACAGACCATCTGGCGCGTGTACGAGGGAGACAGCGACCTCTGTCTGGATCAGCTCGACAGCATGACCGGAGAAAAACTGCTTTCCGTCCAGTGGGCGGAAATGTATAAAGATGTGATGAGCGGGTATCCAAAGGAGAGCCCGGACGGCACAAGGGCGGTGGTCCTGACGTATACGTCAGGTTCCCTTTCCGAAATCCGCAGCAGAGGCCTGCAGCTGTTTGACACAGGGACAGGAAAACTCCTGGGAAGGATGGACCTGGACGAGGATTCGGCGTACTGGCGTTCCGGGAAGGAACCGGGCGATGCGGCGCTTCTTTCGCTTACCGGGCTGCCGGAGGAAGGGAGGATTACGCCCCGGGAGCGAAGAGGGGCTGCAGAAGCGCTTTTTTCCGGAGACGGAAGGAGTCTTTACATACTCCAGAATGCTGAGAGAAAGAAGGACCAGGCACAGGGGATCTGCGTCGACCGTTTTGATGCGGGGACAGGGGAGCTGATGGAGGAAAGCTTCTTTGAGATTGGCATCCAGGATATCACAGCCTGGGACGAGGAGGAATGCTTCGTCCTGATCGACCCGCAGGAGGATGAAGTCAATAAAGAGGGATTGGGCGACAGTGTGTTTTCCTACGGCAGATGGACCCACCCCATGTATCCGGGATCCGGCGGGCGCGTTCCGGTGAACCATACGGTGCGCATTTTTGATCCGGCTGCCGGTGCGTTTGCGGCAGAGGTTCCATTTTCCTACACAAAATCCCCGGAGGGACTGGCCTTCGTCCTTACCGCCGTCCGTCCTTATACCGGCGGTATGGCGCTGTACTGGGCGGCGATGAACGACGACGGGGACGGAGAGGAATACTGCTGCCGTCTTGAGAAGGACGGAAGCACCGGAACGGTTTACAGGGCCAAAAGCCATGAGGGAAGGCTTCTGTGGGTTTCGGACAGCGATTATCTGGTATTTGACGGGGAGGAGGCCTATCTCTCCTGGTCAGGGATCCGGCGCATGTCTGACGCCGCGCTTCTGCTGGGATGCACCTCGGATCCTTCCAAAATCATTGTCTCACCGGGAAATGCGCCCTTATATCAGCGCGCCGGCGATTCGGACTATGGCATCGCCGCGGCAAAGGACGGAAGCAGCGTCTGCGTCTTTGATTCGTATGCAAATACAAATAAGACGCCCTTCCTTATCCTTCCGTCCGACCTGGATACCGTGGTTGAAAAGAGCAGGAGGCTGCTCTCCGGAAAATAAACGTTAAATATGTTTTTTACAGGAGGCGATACGGTGGGCAAATATACAGCATTCATCTCTTACCGTCATCTGAGTCCGGATGCGGATATCGCGAAAAAACTCCATTCCATGATCGAGAATTTCGGCATCCCCGGGGCGATAAAGAAGAAAACGGGCATGAAGAAAATGGGACGGGTTTTCCGGGACCAGGACGAACTGCCTCTTTCCGCCGACCTCGGGGATGATATCCGCCGGGCCCTGGAAGAGAGCGACTGGCTGATCTGTGTGTGTTCCCCCCGGTATCCCGAATCCAGATGGTGCATGGAGGAGGTCCGGTATTTTCTTTCCATGGGAAAGCGCGACCATATCCTCACCATACTCACGGCAGGAGAGCCGGAAGAGTCTTTTCCCGAGGAACTCATGTTCCAGACAGTCGACGGAAAAACGGTTGAAAGGGAACCTCTGGCGGCGGATGTCCGGGCGGATGATACGGCCGGCATGCTGAAAAAACTGAAGAACGAAAAGCTTAGGATTCTGGCCCCGATCCTGGGGGTGGAATTTGACGACCTCAGACAGAGGTCCAGGCGCCGCAGAAGCCGCATCATCGGATCCTCCGCGGCGGCTGCCATGCTGTTATTGTCCGGGTTCCTTGCCTACGCCCTGGTGAAGAACGCGGAGATAACCAGGAAGAACGAAGAGATCACAGAGCAGCGCAACAGCGCGCTGACTGCCGAATCCAAATGGCTGGCGCAGAGCGCGCAGGAAGCGCTGGATGGCGGGGACAGGATGCTCTCCATGCTTCTCTCCCTGGAGGCTCTCCCGGAAGACCCGGAAAATCCAGACCGGCCCGTGACGGACGAGGCGGTCTCAGCACTCCGATCAGCCGTCATAAGCGGGACAGGAGATGTCACCTATCAACCGGTGACAACTGTCACTGTGCCCGGGCTGGAGGAATTCCGCGGGGTTGATAATGCCTTGTACTGCTTTTCACGCAAAAGCCCGGACTTCATTACCGCTTATGATATGAACAACGGACAGGAAGCGCAGCCCGCGTATACCCTGGCCGAGGAACCCACATATTTCCTGTTTGCTGCCGGAGGTGCCGGCTTCAGCATCTATGACGACAGGATCACCCTGTCCAACGGGTACGGCAGCGAGCGGAACCTGACGGAGAACGTCAGCCGGGATCATTTTGTGGAAAAGGATGCCCACGTATGGAACAGGGACTACATCGTCACCGCAAACGAATTGGCTCTCGTCCTGCTGCAGAAAGGTCAGGGTGTGCTCAGCAGGTACTATACTCATGACGCTGTTTTCCGGGAGTATGCCGGGGAGAGAGGCGGAGAGAATTTCGGCTTCTGCGATGTGAAGCCGGTCACAGGCATTGCGGGAAGCACGGATGCTTATTTCCTTATCGCGGGTTCTTCCCTCTCGAAAGAGGGGCCGGCGGTGCTGCTGGTCAATGTCAGCAATGATGATGAAGATAATGTCCTGAGAAGATATTACGTCGATACATCAGAGTACTCATATCCCTCCATGATCGACGCGTCATGCGACGGGACTCTGATTGCGGGAGCAGTGACTGACTATATTTATCTCTGGAACATTGCCCGGTCCGAGCCGGTCTCCATCCATTCCTTTGCCCCGAAATACGGTTTCACCGATTTTAAAGCGATTGCATTTTCCCCCACAGATCCCTTTTCCCTCTGCGTCCTGACAAAAAGCGGCTCCGCTTTTCTGTTCGACTGCAGGAAAGGGGAGATAAGTCTTGATTTTCCTGCCGGCGCCTTCCGTTTTACGGACTTTATGTGGAACTCCGACGGTACCGGGCTTCTGTTCACCTGTTCGGACGGCAGGGCCAGGCTTTTATCCTCTGCAGACGGGGATCTGGTACAGACGTTTCTTTCAGACGGGGACCTGGAAACGGCAGTCTATGCCAACGCGGATATCTTCGGCAACAGCAGCAATGACAGGTACATCCTCCTGAAGGGAGGAGACAGGATACAGGTTTATTCGATGGGAAATGCGAATGACATAGAGGAGTCTTCCGCCGTCACGATGCTGAAAGGGTACACCCACACCATGCAGCGGGGCTCATCGATGAAAGAGGACGCTCTTGACAGGATAAATATTTCCGCGGACGGCAGCACCATATGGAATATGAGATCCGACGGGCTTTACGTGCTGGATTCCGATACTCTTGAGACAAAAAAGATATTCCGGGAGGGTTTTGACACCGGGGTAACAATGAAAGCGGACCGGCAGTCCGCGCAGACGAAGGTGTCATCCGCGTACGGACGCCTTATGATAACGGATGATCTGGTTTTCCTGGCTTCCGGCGGGAATATCCAGGTGTATGATCCCGCAGGACCTGAGCTTCTTGCGGTGCTCCGCGGGCCATACCCCCACGTATTCGATTCCCAGTACTCCGACGGCTCCGAGGACAGGAGTGAAGCGTCGGGACTGGAGAGCGCGCGGGTATCGGAAAACGGCCGGTATATACTGGCCTGCAGCGAGCACCCGGGATGGTTCGGTTTCCAGAAGGATCCTTCTGTGTTTGTATACCGCAGGGACAGCTTTGAGGAGCTGTGGCATATGGGACTGGACAGCGGAGGCGCTTCCGGAGAAAGGTATTTCGATGCCGCAAAGGACTGGGAGGGATATGTTTCCCTGAATGCCAGGTTCCTGGGCGGCGGGGAAAAGACCGCGGTGATATATATTTATGACCCTTACGGAGGATACCCGGACTATGACCGCCACGCCATGTTTCCCAGGAAGCCGGTCCACCTGGCCTTCGAGGTGAGGGACAGCGCAACAGGGGAGACAGAGACGACGGCAGCCCTCCCGTATGAGGTCGGGGATTTCTGGATCGCGCCGGAATACAGTATTCTCATCGCACAGGACAGCGGGTATAAGGTGCATGTGACGGACCTGCTGACCGGCAGGGAGATCGCCGCGTTCGAGAAGCGTTACGAGGTCCGTTCTTTCGAGATCGACGAAGAGTCGCTGAAAATCTTCTACGAGATCAAGGAAACCGACAGCGTCGGAGGCACTGTGACAGAAGTTTTATACCGGGAAGGGACCGTCAGGGAAGTGCCCGCAGAAGAGGTGGGCGGATGGAAAATGCAGCCGGACGGAGTCTTCGGGGACAGGTCCTTCACGGCAAAGGAAGACGGCCTGTACGATACAGGGACGGGAGAGGCGATCATGACGTGGAAGGAGGACGATTACATATTCCTCCGGTCCTGGGATGACGGGAGCGGGATACTCTGCTTTAAGCCCTACAGGGCCGAAGGCCCGTCCGCTTCCAAAGATTTCAGGGACGGGTCCATCGCCATCATCCGCAACACAGGACTCGCCGGGCTGCAGAAGATTGCCCTGCGCATCCTGGACGGCAGGACGCTCACGGAAGAACAGAAGAAAAAGTATTTCCTGAAATAAAGCCTGCCGGAAGAAATGCTTTTTGAAATTATCATTGAGGAGAAAAAATGAGAATAGCCTGGTTTTGTATTCCCGCACACGGACACACAAATCCGACACTCGGACTGGTTAAAACACTTACTGAAGCAGGACATCAGATATGGTACCCCGACAGGCTGGCAGGTGATTAATTCATCACGCACTGCGGCATGAACTCGGCTTCTGAGGGATTATACTATGGCGTGCCGCTTATCCTTTTTCCCCAGACACCGGAACAGAATGCCGTCGCAAAACGGGCGGAGGAGCTCGGTGCGGGAATAATGCTGAAATCCATATCCGAAGAAGATATAATCGATGCAGTGACCAGAGTCATAGAAGATCCGGATTATAAGGAAGGTGCCGGGAGAGTGTCCGAAAGCTTCAAATCCTGCGGTGGGGCAGAAGAAGCAAGGGAATTCCTGGAACAGATTGCAAGGTGAACAGGATGAAGAATTATATTTTGAAGGCAATCGTGGTGTTGGTTCTGTTGTTCTGTCCCCTGTCAGGGTGCGCATCCGGGAATGGCAGTTCCGACGCCGTGGCACGGCTGGATGAGGAAGGATACCTGTATTACATGGACTATGAAAAAGATTATTACAGCCAGGAAGTGATGGATGCCATGAGGAAGATTGGCTATATCGATCCGGGCTGCTCGGTCTTCTTCACCCATAACATCGATGGTGAACCGATAACCTGCCGGAACTATGACTATCCGCACCGGGTATCCAAAGAGGACAGAACCCTGACCGGCCTGAACATTGTCCTGCACTGTAAACCGGAAGGCAAGTATGAATCCATTGCTGTGGCTGACGCGGTCTGGTGCGATGAAAGCAACCCTCTGCTGCAGCGGGGAGGTCCGGACCTGGAGGGCTTTGATCCGGGTCTTCTGGATATTCTTCCCTATCAGTGCATGGACGGAATCAATGACAAGGGGCTTTACGTTTCCATACAGCGCGTCGATATCAAGGAAGGGGATCAGCCTTCGCGGTTCCCTGCAGGTTCAAGCATGCTTCTTCGGCATATGCTGGACGACTGCGCAAACGTCGACGAAGCAGTCCGGAAAACGGAAACCGGGATCCTGCTGCCGGAGGACTGGCAGGACTGTCATTTTATGGTCTCTGACGCAGCCGGCCGCTGTGTCGTAATTGAGAGCCGAAACAGTGAGATCAGTGTAATTCCTTCCGACATCTGTACCAATTTTTATCTGGGCAGCGATGATATGGAGGATTATTACCGGAACGGCCATCTCAGAGAGGAAGCTGTTAAAATGACCGCTGAGGACCTGACCACAGACTATCACTATGGCTACGGCCATGGTTATCACCGGTTCGTGAGTATTCTCAGCCAGCTTGAGCGCTACAGGGACACGGAGAAAGAGGAGAATTATACGATAATGCCGGAATCCGCAGCACTGGTAATACTCCGGAGCGTGGCGCAGAATCCGTACACGAACGCTTCCGGCATCTCTATGACGCAGTACAGCGCGATTTACAATAACGAAAAAAAGACGGTTGAGGTCTGGCCGTTTCAGAATTATTCAGAATCATTCGTGTTTGATGTGACAGGAAAACGGAAAGATTAGCCGTAAATGAATATATTGTCGGAGGTAAAAGGATGCGTGAGACCAGGCCGGTTTTTATCATTAATAAATACCGCTCAATTTTCCGCGCTGCAATTATAATTGAAGCAGTCAGCTTCATTGTTTCACTTACAGACGGGATTATCGCAGGAAATGTGCTCGGTGCGGAAGCT
>ONXW01000038.1 GCA_900321915.1 uncultured Eubacteriales bacterium | reverse complement strand
CGCCGCATCAGCTCCTCGTCCGGGAATTCTATATAATGGAAAATGCATCGCCTGAGGAATGCGTCGGGAAGCTCTTTTTCCGCGTTGGATGTGATGACGATAATCGGGCGGAGCTTCGCCTTCACAGTGCGGCCGGTCTGGGGAATGGTGAACTCCATCTGGTCCAGCTCCCAAAGGAGGTCATTCGGAAACTCCAGGTCCGCCTTGTCAATCTCATCGATCAGCAGAATACATCTTTTATCGCTCTCAAACGCCTCGCCGACCTGTCCCAGGTGCACGTACTTCTCGATATCGTCCACGCCCTCGCCGCCGAACTGGCTGTCGTAGAGACGCTGGACCACGTCATACACATACAGGCCGTCCTGGGCCTTGGTGGTGGACTTGATATTCCAGATATAGAGCGGCGCATCCAGGGCATTCGCAACGGACTGGGCCAGCATGGTTTTTCCCGTTCCGGGCTCTCCCTTCAGGAGAAGCGGTTTCTGCAGGGTCATGGCAATGTTTACGGCGCTCAGCAGTTCCTCCGAGGCCACGTACTCGCTGCTGCCCTTAAAGGTCGTTTCACTCATAGTCTAATCCTCCTTCTCATTTCACATTGTACAGGATTCTGCCGGAAAAGAGAAATAGATTTTACAATTATTCTTCACGTTTTATCCGTAAATACAGAAGAAGCCGCCCGGTTTTACGCGGACGGCTTCCCCCTGCTTATTGTGTTACCCAGATGTCGTTTCTAATCAGTCATCAATGACAGTCTTCTTCTCGGTATCGAAATCAGAGTGATAGAACTGGCCAAGAAGTACTCTGGACTCCGGCATATCCTCAAGAATCGGACGTGCCACCCAGGTGATGTTCATGTACTGCTTCAGGCTGATGTTCTCGGTGATGATGTTGCCGCCCCAGGTACCGCAGGACATGGAGGATGTCGGCGGCATGCCGTTGAATGCGGAACCGGAGTTGCCGCGGTTGTTCGGCTGGCGGACCATGATACGGGAAACCGGTGCGCAGGAAGCAAGGCGGTCAATGTGGGAATCATCCCAGCTGTAGATACCGCAGGAGTGGCCCTTGCCGCCTACGTTGAAGATTGCCTGCATCATATCAAGCGCGTTCTGGAACTCGCCCTCATACTTGAAGAGGGTAAGAAGGGTGGTCAGCTTCTCGGAGGAGAAGAAATGATCCTTGCCGATGCCTTCCATACCGCCGCCGGTAACCATAAGGAACTTAGCGGAATCCGGAACTTCGAAACCTGCTGTCTGCGCAAGCTTCTGCGGGCTGATAGCTACGGTATCCGGAAGTCTGTGTCCGGTCTCATCCCACATTACGTTCTTAACCTTCTCAGCCTGCTCCTCGTTAAGAAGGAAGCCGCCCTCTTTCTTCAGGGCTGCAACCACGCCGTCATACACTTCCTCGCTGATGACAAGGTTTCCGTCGCAGGAGCATCCGGAACCGAAGTCAGAGCACTTGGAAATTCTGGTGTTCATGGCAGCCTCAGCAGCTCTCTCGGGAGTATTGGCTGTGTTGTCGATGATAACGGTCGCATTACCTGCGCCTGAACCGTAAGCCGGAACACCGGAGGAATATGCGGAGCGGACCATCGGTCTGCCGCCGGTAGCGATGATGAGGTCGCACATCTTCATCAGTTCCTGGGTGAGCGCGATGCTCGGCTTCTCGATACCCTGGATGATATCAGCCGGTGCGCCTTCCTCTTCGAGGGCCTTGCGGATGATGTCGATGCACTTGTTGGTTGTCACTTTTGCACGCGGATGCGGGCTGCAAATGATAACGTCTCTAGCCTTGATAGCATAGAGCACCTGTCCTGCCGGTGTAAGGCACGGATTGGTGGTCGGAACCAGAGAGCAGATAACGCCGACCGGCTTCGCATACTTTGCGATACCCTTGTCTGCATCATACTCGATCATGCCGACGGATTTCTTTCTGAGGCACTCACGGGTAATGAGTTTCAGTTTGTTTCTCTTGTTTCTCTTGGTAACCTTGTCACCTAGTCTGGTCTCGTCAACGGCCTCGTCGCAAAGCTGTGCCCATGTGGTTGCATCAGCAATAACGGAAGCTACCTTCTGTACCAGTCTGTCAACAGTCGCCTGGTCATAGGTTGCGATAACATCAGCTGCCTTTCTCGCGCGGGCAACCTTTTCTTTGAGCATTTCGATCTCTTCAGGTGTTACTTCATGAGGCATAATAATCCATCCTTTCCGGCAACGTCTGCCTAAACAATTCTGTTGTCATTATTATATCAAATCAGGTTCACAAATCAAATCGTTGTTTCAGATAGATTTCATAGAGTATTCTCTATAATATGAAGAAAACTCATTTTTTTCCAAACTGCCCCGCAATGTGCCCCCATACTTTCTGTGCCGCCGGCGACAGGATCCTGTTCCTGTTCCTTACCGCGTAGACAGTCCGCACATACTCCCGGTCATTTTCCGAGATAGGGATGAATGTGACCTTGTCGCTGTCCGTGTATGTCACCTGCGGGACGACTGCCAGCCCGAACCGAAGCCCCACATACTGGAGGGCAGCGTTGCACTCCCGCACCTCAAAAACCTGGTTCGCCACCTTTCCTATCTGCCGGAAGCTGTGGTCCATCTGGTTTCGCAGGACACTGGACTTCTCCAGTAGTATCAGCGGTTCTTCGGCGAAATCCCGGAAAGAAACGCTGTTTCTCTCGGCCAGGTGATGGCCCCGCGGGACAGCCAGGTAAAGCGGCTGCCGGAGCACACACACGGACTCAGCCCAATCCTCCGCCTGAAGGGTAAATGCCATATCCAGGACGCCTTTCCTCAGGCCTTCCATAAGCTGGACGGTGGATCCTTCGGAAAAACTGAAGCGGATGGGGGCATTTTCCTGATTCTCATAGAAGCTCTCCACCACGGAAGGGATGAGGGAGGCGGAAATGCTCTGAAAATACCCCAGGCGCACGGTCTGGCTGAAATTCATGGTCATCTTTTCCAGCACCGCCCTCCCCTCGTCCAGGGAAGCCATGGCCTGATCGACATACGGCAGGAACTGCTCGCCGTAGGACGTGAGCGTCGTCTTCCTGCCTTTCTTTTCAAACAGTTTTACCCCCAGTTCTTCCTCCAGGCCGCTTATGGCGTAGCTGAGGCTCGGCTGGGATACATGAAGTTCTTCCGCTGTCCTTGTATAATGCAGGTTTCTCGCCAGTGCGCGGAAATATTGCAGCTGCAGCAGTGTCATTTTACAGAGTCTCCTGTTTCTTTATTTCTATCCTAAAGAATAGCACAAAGCGGACCTGACTTCTACAGCGTAATCCCGCCGGATACGCCTTATCATCTGTTTTGTCAATCGGTCGATGCATAGAATGTATTGCTTGGAAATGGCGCTTGGGCTAAAATAATAATGAAAAATAATCATATCTTCCGCACTTGATGAGAGTGTGGGACAGAGTAATTACAGGAGGAAATGCCATGTTGAATTTGCCCGGTGAAGTCAGGATCTGCGAAGTTGGTCTCCGCGACGGCCTGCAGAATGAGAAGCAGATTGTATCCACAGCCGATAAGCTGATGCTCCTGGAAGGTCTTGTGGAAGCGGGATTCCCCGTAATCGAGGTGGGTTCATTCATGCACCCGAAGAAGGTTCCCCAGATGGCTGATACTGATGAACTTTTCAAGGCCATTGCCGGAAAATACCCGAACGTCGAGATGCGGGGCCTGATCCCCAACCTTCGCGGCGTACAGCGCGCAGTGGACTGCGGCTGCAAAAAGGTCAAGCTGAATGTCTCCGCCAGCCGTGAACATAACCTTAAGAACCTGAATATGACGCCCGAGGAAAGCGTTGCCGGATTCAGGGACTGCGTCACTTCGGCTCACGATAACGGGCTGGAGATTTCCGGTTCCATTTCCATGCCTTTCGGCTCCCCGTGGGACGGCAGAATCCCGCAGGACCAGATCGATGCCATCGTAGAAGCCTACCTGAATGTCGGCATCTCGGAGATCTCTCTCTCTGATACTTCCGGTATGGGCGTTCCCGCGCAGGTCTATGAGATCTGCTCCCACGTGCGCGAAAAATACCCGGAGGCAACCTGGTGGCTGCACTTCCACAATACCAGAGGCAACGCCATCGCCAATATTTTCGCCGCGATGGAGACTGGCATGACCCAGTTTGACTCTTCCTTCGCCGGCCTGGGCGGATGCCCCTTCGTGCCCAACGCGGCAGGCAACATCAGCACGGAAGACGTTGTCAATATGTGCGAGGAATCCGGCGTCAAAACCGGCATTGATGTGCGGAAAGTCATGGAACTCTCACGGAAGCTCCTGGGAATCCTGGACAAAGCCGGCGACAGCTATATCCTTCGCGCAGGCCTCTCCAGCGATCTCATTGAGAAGATGAGTGCGAAATAACACAGTACATAATTCCATACTTTTTATATATGCAATTCTAAGGAGGCAACACTATGAGTCACGTGAGAAAAAAACTCCGCAAGCTCCTCTGGGAGCGCAAGTACCTTGTCGCGCCCTGCGGCTATGACTGCCTGAGCGCCAAGGCCATCGAAGCCACCGGCTTCGACGTCATGGGAACCACCGGATACGGCATGCACGGCGTTATCCTGGGCACACCGGACACCGGCCTTCTGGCCATCAACGAGTCTGTCACCATGCTGAAGAACATGTGCGACGCGGTCGACATCCCGATACTCGCGGATGCGGAAGGCGGCTTCGGCAACGCGCTGAATGTCGTCCGTACCGTACGGGAGTACGAGCAGGCAGGTGTCGCCGGCCTGTTCATCGAAGACCAGAAGCAGCCGCCGAACTGCCCCTTCATCAAGTCCGCCGAGACCATCTCCCAGCGCGAGATGATCGGCAAGATCCACGCGGCCCTCGATGCCCGCGTCGATGAAGACATGCTTATCATCGCCCGCACGGACGCCCCCTATGAGGAGGCCATTGAGCGCGCAAACGCCTACCTGGAAGCAGGCGCGGATATGGTCAAGATCCTGCCGAAGACCAAGCAGGAGCTCCTGGAGCTTCCCTCCAAGGTCGACGGCCCTATCCACCTGGGCCTCTACCGGAATAAGGGCATTAACGACGGCATGACCGCAAAGGACTGCGGTGAGCTGGGCTATAAGATCCTGACCTATCCGGTCAGCTCCCTCTTTGCCCAGACCTACGCCATCATG
>ONXW01000087.1 GCA_900321915.1 uncultured Eubacteriales bacterium | reverse complement strand
GTACACGATGCATGAGCTCCTGGACGAGCTTGATGTTATCGAATGCTTCACGGAGCCCGGAAAGGCTCCTGTTCAAGGCGAAGTCCTAAAGAAGCAGGAACAGATATACCGCGATCTCGGTGTCACACCTTTGCTGGCGACACCAGAGGTCGGAAAGTAACGGTTCCCATAGTTATGTGTTTCGGGAATCCAGGGTCAACTAATTATTGCTATCACAAGTTAATTGCGTGTCTATAATAGGCAATTCGCTTATAATAGTAGATATTTATTCTGTTTTTAAAAGAATATAGATAATTCATTTTCGATTTAGTATATATGATTTAGTTAAATACAGGCTAATTTATGAAATAATTATCTACATTGCAGGCAAAGAGCAACAGAAAAACCGCGCAAAAACAGTTTCCTGTTCTTGCGCGGTTGTTTCTTTACTATATTCAGTTTTTCTTTATTCAGGATGTCTCTCCTGCAATCCGGAACAGTTATGATATGTTCTTTTCACAGTATTGCATCAGCCGCCTTCCGGCGTGGAGCTCTTGGAGAAGTGCATGTAATCCGGCGCGTTCCAGTTGCCGCCCCAGGTGAAGCCGTGTTCCATAAAGAGCTGGTAGCAGAGGTCGCTTTTGTCAATCTTGTGGGAGAAGTTCTTTGAGCGGTCCGCATAGGCCTCTCCGTTGGCCGGCAGGCACTGCTCTATGTCGCCGTTCTCATCATAGTAGACCATCGGGTTATCTCTCGGATTAATATCGATGGCAAGGCCCCTCGCATGCAGCGACAGGGAATTGGAACCCGCCACGGTCCTGTAGTTGAAGCAGGATGTGTTATTCTCCGAGCTGGACCAGTCGTCGCTGGCGTCATAGTCATCCACCAGCCTCATCTTGTCGATGGGATATTCCGCCTCATAGAGCTCCTCAAAGATATCCACCAGGTCACTGCTGATCGCCTTGTTGCTCACCAGCTCGCCTACGCGGCGGTTGCCGTCATAGTCATAGTAAAGCACCCGGATATAGCGCAGGTCGGAGAGGGAAATGTGGGGATTTTCTCTGTAGGATTTCCCGACAATACGGTCTTTAACACTGCCGCTGATCTCACTCTGGGTGAAGAACGCGGAAGAGCCCAGCTCCTGTATCGCCTCACTGTCCACACGCGCACCCGGCCCATAATCGGAAACCTTCCGTGCGGGCTTTGTCTCCTCCGTGGATTCTTCCGTCGACGCTTCCGTGGATTCCCCTGTAGACTCCGCTGTCTCACCTGAAGATTCTTCAGAAGAAGCTTCCGATGACGCCCCGGAAGATTCGGAAGAAGATTCCGCTCCGCTTTCCGTGCTCTCTCCCGATTCGGCACTCTCCCCCGGTCCGGCGCTCTCCCCGGTACTTTCCGGAGCTGCCTCCCCCGATTCGGGAATGCCTGTCTCCTCCGTTTCTGCGGTTCCTGCGCCGCTCTCGCCGGGTTTTTCCGTACCCTCCGGGCTTTGGCTTTCAAGGGTTTCCATCCCGGGTTTCTCCCCCTGCTGCCAGGGCAGACGGGCCTGTCTGTAAAGAATCCCGAAGAGAACCAGCAGAAGGACAGCAAGAATTACGGCCAGCGCCGTGCACTGTCCGTCCCACCAGCTGTTTCTCTGTCCTCTGTTCCCTTCTCCGCCGTTCCGGCGGCTGTCTCCGGGAGTCCTTCCTCGGGAAGCCATATCCGCTCCTCCATAAACTGTATTTTGGCAGACTGCTCCTTGGCAGCCAGGTTTTCGGCTGCCTGCTGTTGCCGGGGGCAGTGCAAAATCCTGTTATTCATGATCTGCACTGCTCGATGCCGGATTTCCGGGGGGTACTATCCTGCTGTCCGAAAGATAATAATCCGACTCATCAATAGTCTGCCCGTCTTTTTCTGAGAATTGTCTGTTGTGTTGTATGTAAGTGTTTGATTCAATCAGTTTTCTGTCTCTTTAGACATCAGGAATTGGCGACCGGGCAGTGCAATAGTTTGTTATCTGCGAATTGCACTGCTGTTCCGGGAATTTGGGGCAAAATATACCCCCCTGGGGTATGCAGCCAGCCATATCACCGGTCAAAATCACAGCCAACCTCCCGGCTGCCGCAACTTGCCTCTCCGGACCTCCCGGCCGCGATAACCTGCTTCCCATCAACCAGAGCCGCGGCAGGCCTAAACTCCTACGTCCACATCTCCCCCAGCTTTTTCCGGTCGATCTTGCCGTTGGCGTTGCGGGGCAGCTCATCCATGTGGATGACGCGGTTGGGCAGCATGTATTTCGGGATGCGCGCTTCCAGCGCGCGGAGCAGGTCGCGCTTTGCCATCTGCTGTCCGGAATAGACGAAGACTATCATCTTCCTGCCCATGTCGTAGACGCAGGCGCATTCCTCGATCCCGGGCACGGCGCCGGCGGCGGTCTCAATCTCGCCCAGCTCGATGCGGTAGCCCAGGTGCTTGATCTGGAAGTCCTTGCGGCTCAGGTATTCCAGCTCGCCGCGCCCGTTGTAGCGGACGATATCGCCGGTCCGGTAGATGACCTCCGGCCAGCTGTCCTGCAGCGGGTTCTGCACAAACCGCTCCGCCGTCTTCTCCGGGCTGTTCATGTAGCCCAGGGCCAGGGTGCAGCCGCGGGCGCAGAGCTCTCCTTGCGCTGTCGGCATGCCGTCAGCCGGGGGCTCAATGAGACGGTTCTCCTCATCCAGCACCAGGATGTCCGCGTAACTCACCGGATAGCCTATGGGCAGGGATTCGTCATCCGCAAAGTCCCGGTCCAGGTTGTAATAGGTGCAGACGTAGGTCTCCGTCGGGCCGTACATATTGGAGTAGAGGGCATCTGGAAGATACCTGCGCCAGTAATTCAGCTGCTTCACCGGCATGACCTCGCCCGCGAAGAAGATATAGCGGAGATACTCCGGCTTCTCCGATTTGAAGGCATTGAGATTCGCAGCCATGCAGAGGGCAAAGGGCACCCAGAAGATGGCTGTGACCTTATATTCATTCAGAAGCTGCACCAGCTTTACCGGAAACGCGAAATACTCCGGGGGAACGATAACCATGCTGCAGCCGAACTTCAGCACGCTGTAAATATCGTGGTCGGACACGTCAAAATAGAAGGGTACCTGGTTTGCCAGCACGTCATCGGGGGTAAAATGATATTCCCGCTCAAGCCATTCCATGTTATTGATCATGACCCGATGGGGCACCACCACGCCCTTGGGGACGCCGGTGGAACCGCTGGTAAAGAGCACGTACAGCGGGTCGGAATCCACGCTCCGCATCCGCACTGCCCGAAGCGCCGGGAGGTTCACCTCAAATCGGATGGCTTCCTCATACACGGCGATATCCGCGTCCGGGCAGATGCCGTCCACCAGGGCCGCCGCGCGCTCCCGGTCCGCCTCGCGGGCCAGCACCGCCGCCGGCTGCAGGACGGAGAAGATGGTGCGGATGCGCTCCTCCGGCATCGTAATATCCACAGGACAATAAAAGCAGCCTGCGTAGACTGCTCCCATAAATCCCGCTATCATATCTGTCGACTTGTCCATGAACACCGCGACAGCCTTCCCCCTGACAGGCTTTTGGGCGAGAAAGCTTCCCAGCCTTCTCGCCCTCTCGCCAAATTCGCCAAAGGTAATGCTGCCCCGGCTGTCCATGTACGCTGTTTTCTCCGGAAACCTCTTCTCCGAGGCCTCCAGGTACTCCAGTACATTTTTCGCCATAGCGTCCTCCGGATTCAAGATTACTTCACGATGTATTCAATCTCTTCCACGATACCGGCGGTCGTGGTGTAGAAGGTCAGCTCCGTGTTGCCCTTCTCATAGCGGTAAATGCCGTACTTGCCGTCGCTCGCGCCGTAGGCCTTTGTGACATCCGCAGCCTTGGAACCGATCTTTATGCCCTCCGGTGTCGCAGCGGACGCTCCCTTCACAACCACCGCGGAGATACATTCCTTCCCTGCCTTCGGGTAGGTGGAAACCTCAAAATCCTGGTAGGTGTAGACCTTATCTTTTCCCTGGTACGCGCAGCTGTCGATCTCGAATACCGGTTTGATGGGAGTACCCAGCTGTGCCAGCACGGCCTGGGCATCCTCGCCCATGCGGATCTCGACATTCCCGCTCTTAAACACATAGGAATCCTCTGCCTGCGTCTGGGTCTTTGCGGGAAGTCCCCACGCCGCGGATACCGTCATCGGCGCCAGCGCCATTGTCACTGCTGCAAGGACAGCCGCTGCAATCATTCTTATCTTTCTCATCTCTTTGTCCCTTCCCTGTAGCTCTGCTTTTCATATGTGAAAAATCAAATAGTATCGTATTTTATATCATTATAACACAGAATTCCGGGAACTGCACCTGCCTTCTTAAGATTCCTCAGCACGTCCCGTTATCGGAAAATGCTCCCTTTTAATGGTCTCTTCAGGTCGTGCCGTCCTCCCCCGCAAACTGGGCAAGGTACCCTTTCTCGGCAAATTCCTGCTCCTGGGCTGCCTTCACCGCCTCATAGCGATCCGCCTTCTCCGCCCAGGCCGCATCCAGGGCCGCCTCGCCCCGGTGGTCCGGAAGTCCCGCTTCCTGCAGCACCGGCCCGAGATAGGCGGAAATCTTCTCCGCGCCGTACACATTCATATGCAGGCCGCCGTCATAGGTATCCGTGTTGAAATCGATGCCGATGCGGTCAATGTCCTCCAGGGCATTGATGTAAGGAATCCCGTATTTTTCCGCATACTCCTCGATCTGCATATTCCACTCCCTGTGCCACACCGGATAGAGGGACGGCGCCTTGAAAAACAGGAGCTCAATTCCCTCCTTATCGCACAGCTCGCGGATGCGGTCCAGGTATTCATACCCCTTCTCATCAAATTCCGGGTTCCGGACCCTCCGCTCCTCCGGGAACTCCCCGGCAGGCCGCACATCCGCCCGCAGGTAGTAGCCGTTGTGGGTCGTCAGGTTCCGGTGCAGGTAATAGCGGAAATCATCCTCCCCCAGGTCGCTCCAGCGGGAATGGAACCGGAGCAGCGGGAAGATATATTCCACCAGGTGCTCCTCCGGCATCTTCGTCGCCTCAATCGCCGAAAGCTTCACCTTCGACCATTTCATGCCGTCCAGCGTCATGCGGTTGTAGGTTTCGCTCACCTGGTCAATCTGCTGCATCGCCGAGATGCTTAAGAGCACCGCCTTCGGCTTTTCATGCCGAAGCGTATCTTCCAGGAGGAAATAAGACTGGGGAATCAGCTGCTGGGCGCTCCCCCGGATCCAGGAAGTGATCCCGAACCCCTTCCACAGGGCCACCGGGGAAATGTTTTCGTACGCCTCGCAGTCTCCCAGGATCAGAAGGTCGTGGGGCGTTTTGTCATCATAGTATTCCCCGATAAAAGCCCCCTCCGTCACCTGCCCCATGTACTTCGGGACCAGGAGCCGGGTCAGCGCCGCAAGGCTTCCCGCGATCACAAGGACCGCCAGGAAAATGCGGACGAAACGTTTTCTTGTCACGGCTGTATCTCCTAAATTATTCAGGCATTTTTATCAGAACTGGTTGTAAATAAACTGGCTCGCGTCGTATCCCTGCCCGTACACGCCGAAGACAAGAACGCACAGGAAGAGCCCGTAAATCATCGCGAATTTCATCCACGCGGGACGCGCGGAAAGCCACTGCCGCATCGGGGTCTTCAGGCTCACGAAGCCCGTCCAGACCATCAGGGCGACAGAAAGAAGCAGGATAACCATGTCCGGCACGGTGAGTCCCAGCCCAAACAGAGTCCCGTCGGTGAGCTGCCAGGGGCGGAAATCGATGAACATGCTGCCGAACAGGCGGAACACCGCCGCAAAGGGATAGTATTCAAACATTTCCAGCATGCAGAAAATGAGGAATGTCCTGACAACCTCAAACGCGCCGTAGGCCTTGGCGGATGTCCAGGGATGGGCCTTCCGGAAGCCTTTGGACCAGGAGGAGAGCTCCTGGGAAATGAGAAGGGCCACGCAGTTCGCCATGCCCCAGGCGATGAAATTCCAGGACGCCCCGTGCCAGATGCCCGTCACAAACCAGGTGATGATGCTGGCCATATAGAGCGGGACGCGCCTGCCGGCGTTCTTGCCGAAGCGCTTCCTCGCCTTTTTGGAAAGGCTTCCCGCCGCCCTGCTCATGGAGATCGGGAAAAAGATATATTCCCTGAGCCAGCGCATAAGCGACATGTGCCACCTGCGCCAGAATTCCGCCAGGTTTTTCGAAAAAAACGGATGGTCGAAGTTCTCCGGGAGACGGATGCCGAACAGCTCGGCCGCCCCCAGCACGATATCGATGCCGCCGGTAAAATCCGAGTACATCCAGATGGTATAGGCGAACATGCCGACCCAGACATAAAGCCCGCCGAACCCGTCCGGCGCCTGGGCGATGGTGATGGCCAGCGGGGCAATCCTGTCCGCCACCACAAGCTTCTTGAAATAGCCCCACAGCATCCGGGTCAGGCCGCTGCGGATTTTCGCCCCGTCAAACTCATATCCCTTAAACAGCTGGTCCCGCAGCTCGTCATAGCGGCTGATGGGCCCCTGCACCATCTGGGGGAAGAAAGTGACGAAGAGGGCGTAATGCCCGAGATTGCGCTCCGGTCCGATTTTTGCGCGGTACACATCGATGAGGTATCCCACCGACTGGAAGGTATAGTAGGATATTCCCAGCGGGAGAAGCCAGTTGACGTACGGGTAAGCATAGCCGCGCGGCTCCAGGAGGGCGTTGACATTTTCCAGGAAAAAGTTGGTATACTTGAGTACCGCCAGAATGCCGACATTCAGCAGGATTCCCAGCACCAGCAGGCGTTTTTTCCCCTTCTGCCCTTTCTCATATTTCTGCATGGAAAGTGCGAGCCCCCAGGTGGACAGGACTGTCACAGACAGACAGGCCAGGCCTCCGGCGCCCGCACACGCATAAAAGAGAAGTCCTGCCGCAAAGAGCAGTCCCCACTGGAATCTCTGCGGCAGAATATAATAAAGGATAACCAGTACTGCCAGGAACAGCAGAAACTGATAGGAAACAAGCAGCATCTCGGATTACTCTCCCCGCGTCTTTTCAATCAGCTCGTAAATCTTCTGCGCCGAAGCAAAGTTTTCGGGAATGATGTCCTCCGGGGCAATGCTGACACCCATGCGCTGGTTGATCTCCGTCACCAGCATGACCATCTCAAAGGAAGTCAGGATGCCGTCCTCAACCAGGGTATCGCAGGTTTCATAGTCCACATCCGGGTCAATGTCCATTAAAATCTCAATCAGTTCTTCCATATCGTCTCTATTCTCCGGTTCTGACTCTGTTGGATTTCTGTTTTCAACTGTTTCAAGTCCCGCATGCGGGACTTGCGCGCCGCGCGCGGACTGCCGTCAGGCATCTCCCGCTGCCCGCGCCGTTACGGCGTCGGCGGATAGAGGCTCCTGTCAAACTCGAAGCAGCCGCCGTGGGCGTGGGAATAAGCCAGCATCTCCGCGTCGGTCAGCAGGCAGAAGCTGCCTCCCCAGGACCGCGGGGTTGTGTCGAAATGGTACCACTGCCCGTCGCACTGGGTCAGGTTCCAGTAATGGTCATTGTCCGTGTAGCGGATCACCTCGATGCTCGGGAATCCCGCCCTGGTCAGCAGGGCCTGGGTCACAGCAAAGTAGGTATAGCAGTCGCCGTGGTGGCGGCGGAGTCCCTGGTAAGCCTCCTGAACCCAGTCCCGGGTCGCGGAGTGGCCGCCGTAGGAGAAATGTCCCCTCACCCAGTAATAAATATTGGAAAGCTTCTGGCGCTCTGTCATGGCGTCATTGATGATTCCTGCCAGGATATCATCGCACATCATGTCCACCGTCTTCTCCAGATCGCTTTTCTGATCCTCCGGCGGAATCACCACCGGGCTCTTGAAGTTGGTCTCACGGGTGGCCGCGCCGTTATCGTCAAAGTTATATGTAAATCCGCCGATAACCTCCTGCCGGTTCCGGTACATATCGCCGCTCAGCGGATCCAGGTAATACTGCACGCCGTTCTCGGTATACCAGCCCGTATCCATATAGCCCGCCGGTCCGAAATGATACCAGTATCCGTTGATAAATTCCCACATATTTGCCGGGTAGACCGTATTGGGATACTGGAACCACCAGCCATACTCATCCTGATGCCATTCGCCTCTCGCGCCGGAAGCCCCCGCCGGGCCGGCGAAAGCCGCCGTTGTGCCGGCAAAAGCCAGCACTCCTGCCAGAAGTATCGCTGTCACTGTTTTCATTCTTCTCATGCTGCTGTCTCCCCCGTTAAGCTTAACTTCATTGATTGTCCGATTCTATGGTATCTTATTGAATCCTGTAAGACACCGGTTCTTTTTTAAGAATAGCACCGATAGCGGAAATGCACAAGAAATAAAGGCGCAGGAGAGCGATGCATCCGGTGCAGAAACAATGTTTCTTTGTCCCGGCCGTGCGGTTCTCCCTTTGCCGGATACTGCACAGCCACATCAACTTGCCTCTCCTCCTGTCGGGCTGTGCACCCTGCCGGTTCTGGTGTTTTGAACAGCTGTAAAAATTGAGGTTTCTTTGTCCCGGCCGTGCGGTACTCCTTTCGCCGAATACTGCACAGCCGCATCAGCTTGCTTCCCTACCTGCCGGGCTGTGCACCCCGCCGGTTCGGGTGATTTGAACAGCTGTAAAAACCAAAGTTTCTTTGTCCCGGCCGTGCGGTTCTCCCTTTGCCGAATACTGCACAGCCGCATCAGCTTGCTTCCCTTCCTGCCGGGCTGTGCACCCCGCCGGTTCGGGTGATTTGAACAGCTGTAAAAACCAAAGTTTC
>ONXW01000077.1 GCA_900321915.1 uncultured Eubacteriales bacterium | reverse complement strand
TTAACTGGGCGGGTTTTTACCTTGTGATGGACGGAAAGCTGAAGGTGGGGCCTTTTCAGGGGAAGAGCGCCTGCATTCTGATTGAGAAGGGCAGGGGTGTATGCGGCACGGCATGGGAGAGGAACGAAACGGTCGTGGTGCCGGATGTACATGACTTTCCGGGGCATATTGCCTGTGACAGCGCCTCGCGTTCGGAGATCGTGATACCGGTCCGCAGGCATGATGATGGGGACGGCAGGGCTGAAGTGGCAGCCGTGCTGGATATTGACAGCCCTGTGACGGACCGCTTTGATCAGGATGACGCAGAGGGACTGGAGGCACTGGTGAAGGTGCTCGAGAGCGTGATCAGCTGGCAGCGGGTCTGAGGCATGAGGCGTAAACAATAACCGTAAAAGGAGACGGGGCGGCTGAAAAAAAGCATAAAAGGAAATGATTTCTGCCATCAGATATCTGTCTGGCGGCAGTTTTTTTTCATGGCAGTGAAGCCGCATTTTTTGATTCGTGCTTCGTTTGTTCCCCTGTCATGTATGAACCTGCCAAAACAATTCAATCAAAGACCAACGCAAGACATGTCATTTTATCTGTTCTCCCTTTATAATGAGAATAAGATTTCCTCTAGGATGCCCGTCATGCGGGGAGGATGTGATGCGAGGAGGCTGTCATGCAGTACGGACATTTTGATAACGAAGCACGTGAGTATGTGATCGACCGGGTGGATCTGCCTGTTTCATGGACAAACTATCTGGGTGTCGAAGATACCTGCGCTGTGGTCAACCACACGGCAGGGGGCTACCTTTTTCATGGGTCGCCGGAGTATCACAGGATAACCAGATTCAGGGGCAATGGTGTTCCGATGGACCGGCCGGGACATTATGTCTATATCAGAGACAATGAGACCGGAGATTTTTTCAGTATCTCATGGCAGCCTGCAGGAAAGCCGCTTGACAAGGCTGTTTACCGGTGCAGGCACGGCCTTTCCTACTCGGTATATGAATGTGAGTATGCCGGCCTTCGCGCTTCACAGAAGCTGTCCGTGCCGCTCCGGGACGCGGTGGAACTGTGGGACGTCTGTATTGAGAATACGAGCGGTCGCGACAGGCAGATCAGCGTTTTTTCCTATCTGGAGTTCTCCTTTCATCATGTTTCCATTGATAATCAGAATTTTCAGATGAGCCTGTATTGCGCCGGTTCCTCCTGTGAGGACGGGATCATTGAGCATGACCTTTTCTACGAGGAATTCGGCTATCAGTTCTTTGCTTCAAATTTTGAGCCGGATGGCTTTGACTGTCTGCGGGACGTGTTCCTCGGAACCTACGGCAGTGAGAGCAGTCCTGCCGCCGTGGTTTCCGGAAACTGCTCCGGCTCTTATGAAAAAGGCGGGAACCACTGCGGATGCCTGCAGAAAAACCTGACCCTGGCGCCCGGAGAGAAGGTGCGGCTGCTCTACATGCTGGGCGAAGGAGACCGGGCGCAGGGAAGACGGATCAGGGAGAAATACAGTGACCTGGCGGCTGTCGATCATTCATACCGGGAGATGGCCCTGTTTTGGGAGGATAAGCTTTCCAGACTGCAGATCCTAACGCCCAGCGAGGCCATGAATACCATGATAAACATCTGGACATTATACCAGTCGGAGATCAATGTCATGTTTTCCAGGTTTGCCTCATTCATTGAAGTGGGAGGAAGAACCGGACTCGGCTACAGGGATACAGCGCAGGATTCCATGACGATTCCCCATTCCAACCCGGAAAAATGCCGGGAGCGGATAGAGCAGCTCCTAAAAGGGCTGACCGCAAAGGGGTATGGCCTTCACCTGTTTGAACCCCGGTGGTTTGAACCGAAAAAGCCGGGGCAGAAGGAACCCTTCCGCTCACCGACGGTCATTCCGGGAATCAATAAAAAAGACATTATACACGGGATCGAGGATGCCTGCGCTGATGACGCGCTGTGGCTGATACCTGCCATTACGGAATATATTAAAGAAACGGGGGATCTGTCCTTCGCGGACTTTCCGGTTACCTATGCTGACGGCGGACAGGATACCGTATATGAGCACATGAAGCGGATCCTTGATTTTTCTGCTGAACAGGTAGGGAAAAACGGGATCTGCAAGGGCCTGCGGGCGGACTGGAACGACTGTCTGAATCTGGGCGGCGGCGAGAGTGCCATGGTATCCTTCCTTCATTACTGGGCGCTTGGACATTTTACCGGTCTGGCCAGATGGCTGGGACGGGAAGGTGATGTGGGACGTTACACACAGATGGCTGAGAGCGTGAGGAAGGTCTGTGAGACGAAGCTTTGGGACGGCAGCTGGTATATCCGGGGCATTACCAGGAACGGAAAACGGATCGGAACCGCCGCGGACGCGGAGGGAAGAGTACACCTGGAGAGCAATGCCTGGGCTGTATTGTCGGGAGCAGCCTGCGCCGGAAACGGTGTCAAGGCCATGGACAGTGTATATGAACACTTGTTTACACCCTATGGCATCAGGCTTAACGCCCCCTCCTATACACAGCCCGATGACGATATCGGATTTATCACCCGCGTCTATCCGGGCGTCAAGGAAAACGGTTCGATCTTTTCCCATCCGAATCCCTGGGCCTGGGCTGCGGAATGTGTGCTGGGCAGAGGGGACAGGGCAATGGAATACTATGACGCGCTTTGCCCGTATAATCAGAATGACAAAATTGAGATCCGGCAGTCGGAGCCCTATTCCTACTGCCAGTTCATAATGGGGCCGGACCATACAGCCTATGGGAGAGCCAGACATCCCTTCATGACGGGTTCGGGGGGATGGTCGTATTTCTCGGCTACCAGATATATGCT
>ONXW01000163.1 GCA_900321915.1 uncultured Eubacteriales bacterium | reverse complement strand
TTCGTGAGGGTCTCCAGGGTCGTCCCGGATTTGGATACCAGGATGAACAGGGAGTGGGCGACATCGATGGAGGCCAGCACGCCGGAGGCGTCATCCGGGTCCACGTTGCTGATGAACTTCGCTTCCATCTTGAATTTTCCGTTCTTCTTCGCCCAGTTTTCCAGCGCCAGGTACATGGCGCGGGGACCCAGGTCGCTTCCGCCGATACCGATCTGCACGACGGTGGTGAATTTCTCACCCGCCGCGTTGGCGATCTCTCCGGCGTGGACCTTCTCAGCGAATTCCGCGATCTTCTTCTGCTCGTTCTGGTAAAACTCTCTCTTGTCGCCGCCGTCAGCTGTCACGTTCTCTCCCAGCTGCCCCCTGGTCAGGTGATGCAGGACCATGCGCTTTTCTCCGGTATTGGCCACAGCGCCGTTGTAAAGATAAGCAAACTTTTCGGAAAGCTGGGCTTCCCCGGCAAGTTTTGCGAGCGCTGCAAGGACATCCGCGTCCACCGGCCTCGCGGCGTAATTAAAGGACAGGCCCTCCGCCATGGGAGCGGCATATTCCGCAACTCTTGCGGCGCCCGCCTCTCCGGACAGTACTTCCTTCAGCACCGCCGGCTTTACCTGCTGAAGCTCCTTAAAAGCTTCAAGCGTATCCAGATTTTTCCAATTCAATGTACTCATACGGTCTCCTTTGCCTGCGGAACCGCCCTGAGGGACAGCCCCTTATGCTTCTGTCTTCAGAACAACTGGCTGATCTAATTATGCATGATTCCGCAGAAAATCGCAAGTACACTCATGCCAGGATTCCCTGTTCCGCAAGCCGGAGACGAAGCTCTTTTCTCGCGCGGCTGAGCCGTTTCCGGAACACATCGCCGGAGATGCCCAGGACTCTTCCCCCTTCTTTTCCCCCGACCCCCAGGAACGCGGTGATCTCCAGCACATCCCGCATGGGTTTTTTCATCCGGAACATTTCTTTCAGGATGATGTAGGTATCCCTGTCGGACAGGCAGTACTTCTCCACGGGACAGCTGTCCCCGGAGCTCTCCGAAAGGGAGGCCAGCTCTTCCGGGTCCCGGACCAGCTCCTCCCGCTCCCGTCCCGCTGCCCTGAGCCTCCTTGCCCACTCCGTCCGGAATATTTTGTTGATCAGGGCTTCCTGCTCATCCTGCGGCAGCCCGCGGTAATGATAACGCCGGTTGTAAAACCTGGAAAATGTATCCTGTACCAGGTCTTCCGCGTCCCAGCAGGACAGTCCCATCTGTATCCCCTTCTGCCGCAGGTTTTCTGATACCTTTTCCAGTCTCTCGTCATCCGTTGTTGTTTTCATAACAAATCCTCTCCTAAAAGATTATTTATTATAATCTCTCATATCATAGCATCGGTATGACTATTTATCTATGCAAATCAGGAAATACACGTAATTGATGTAAATAAACCTGTTTTTTAATCAATTTGGGTGTACGGCGCGCCCCTGTTCCCGGAAAGCTGTACATAAAACCCGACGCCCGCAAGCTCCAGGAGATCCCCGTCCCGCAGTTCCCGGGTCTCATTCGCCTCAAGGAGCTGTCCGCCGACGGATGTGCCGTTGGTGGAATTGAGGTCTGTCACGAAATACCTGTCCTCCCGCCGGTCAATTCTCGCGTGCATGCGGCTGACGGCGTCCTCCTCCACACAGCAGTCCGCAAGCTCCGGGTGCTTTCCCAGGACAAAGGGCGTGTAGGAAACCCGGACGGGGTCCATGTTCCTGCGCACCGGATCCAGCACCAGATCCCCGGTCCGGTCGGCCCTGCCCAGAAGGACGGTTCCCTCCGCAAAGCTCTTCTCCATCCGGCGGGCGCGGGCCTCCTCTTCTCTTTTTTCCGCCTCCCCTTTTGTCATCGGGAGAATGCGCCGGTATCCCGCATCCCGTCCGTCCCTGTCCTCCGGCCGTGCCTCTTTTCCGGCCGGATCCCGGGATTCTTCCCCTCTCCCGCTTCTCTTTGCCGCGAGAAGGGACCAGGCGGAAAACGCGATAAAGATCCCGGCAAAAACCGTTCCCGGAAATACAAGTCCCCGCTGGCCCAGCAGATACCAGGAGAGGAATTCCGCCCCTGCGAGGACCGGGAGGCCTTTTTTCAGGATGCCGCCCGCACCCGGCGCTTTTTTCCCCTTCCGGGGTATCCCGCCCTTCCGCGGCATCCCGCCTCCGGAGGGCTCTTTAAGCGGGAACTTTTCCGCAGGGAAGCTTTCCCCCGGGACAGTTTCCCCGGATTCCCGGAAAATCTCCTGCGCAGCCGCTCCCTCCTCCGGCCCGCGCGTTGTCCTCTTCCTTTCCGTCTCTTCCGGTTCTTCCAGGCAGCGCAGCAGGTCCCCGATCCCGTAATTCTCTTTCCGGCTCTCTTCGTAGAGGTGATAGGCTGTCATGATCCCGTCCGCGTCCTGGTGGTCTGTTTTTTCCAGGATGACCTTCAGGAACGAAGAGAGCTCTTCCCTGAAATCAGACCGGCGGCCGGGCACCAGGGAAAGCATGACCTCCAGGGTTTCCGGGTCCGCGTAGACATATTCCGGCGCAAGAAGCAGCTCCTGCTCCTCCAGAAGGTACTCCGGAAGGGTCTCCACCGTTTTCAGGAGGCTCCTGGCAATGCTACGGATCTCTTTTCCCCGGAGCTTACGGCTGTCCAGGATCCTCGATAGGGGCTGCCTCGAAGTAATGTCGTAGAGAAACTCCTTCCCCCTCCCGGACCGCCGCAGGCGGAACCGCAGAAGGCCCCGGATCTCATTGTCCGAAAGCATCTGGCACTCGAAAGCCGTGGCGTTTTCCGTCTCCGGCCCCGAAAGAATCATGTAGTTGTGGTTGATTTCCCTCTGATAACGGATCTCCATACAGGCCTCCTGTCCTGCCCTTTCGCCGGTCCGGGAACGGAATCACGCGCCGTCCCCGGAGCCTGCCGCATCCTTCACCGCCGTCACGGTCCGGAGAAACTTCTCCGGGTCATAGGTCCTGACCGACATGTCAATAGCGGCCTTATCCTTCACGCTCCCCTCCGCCCGGAGAAGGCCCCCCTCCGAAAGCGTAAGGGACGCATTCCCGCATCCGAAGATGCAGTGCAGCTTTTCTGTCTGTTCCGGGGCCACATCTTCCCTATCCCGACCCCGCTCTTTTTCCGCGCCGGCCTCGAAAAACACATATTTTTCCAGGCCCTCCGCCAGGACAAAGCTCCCGGCCGTGCGGGCGTGCATGTCAAAGACGCCCTGCAGGAGGGCGGCTGTCGCAAAAAGCGTCACGGACATCACCAGGGCGGCCTCCACCGTCAGGGCAGCGTCCAGGGCGCCCTTCCCCGGACGCGCGCCTGCCGGGGTATCCTTCCCGGGCCGCATGACTCTTTCCCTCATACATTTCCCCCTTTATCCGTATCCGGAAACCTTTACCTGTATCCGGAAACCGCCTGCAGGAACCAGACCGGCACCAGGAACGGCAGAAACGCCACGCGGCAGGATCGGGCGGATCGGTTCGAAAAAATCCTTTTTGCGATCACCGCGGCGGAATACAGCCCGCACAACATCATCCCCCCGAAGAACAGGCCGAAAAGTTCATCCGCCGGCAGGTACAGGGCCGCGGCGAGAAAAAACATGCCGTCCCCGGATCCCACCGCCCCCTGGGAAAGCCGGGAGAGCAGAAGAAGCATAGCGCCCGGAAGAAACCCCGCCGCAAAGGATGCCGCGCAGCCGCAGAAAGCCCCGCGCAGCCCCCAGGGAATCCCGCAGACGGCCGCGGTTAAAAGGAGCCTCCGGCTGACCTTCCGGTGCCGCATATCCTCCGCCGCGGCGGTGAGGAGAAATCCCCCGAACATTATCATCCGCACATACTCTGTCATCCGTGTCCTCCCGCGCAGTAGGAACAGGGTCCCAGGTGCTCCGCTTCGCTGAGGGGGACCTGCCGCACATAGTAGGAGAGGGAGGAACAGTCCGCCCTCGTGTGGTACGTTTCCCCCGCAGGAAGCACATAGTATTCCGAAGCCGGTTCTCCCCCGCAGATGCGGCAGGGCCGGTAGCTCCTGCCGGCGTCATTCCGGAGCCCGGCAATGCTTCCCTTCGGGATCCTGTGTATTTCGTTGGAAATATAGTGGCAGGCCGGCGACACGTGGTACCTGGTGCTGTCCCTGCCGACATAAACCATCTTCTCCTCCCTGCCGCCGGAGGTCCCGCTCCCGGCCTTCCCGTCCCGGCCGGTCCACCCGTGCTTCCGGCTCCTTGCGGAAAACGGGATAGAGGAGAGGACAAACACCTTAAACGGCAGGCGTATCCGGTAATCCGCCCGGAAATCCACTTCGTCCCCGTTTTCCCGCACGGCGCTCCGGATAACGATGATATTTTCCGTCTTCGGGCCGCCGGCGGCCCTGATCTTTTCATAGAGATACGCCTGTGCCGCCGCGGAAGTCAGGAGATTCGCGCCCCCGGATTCTTCCGCCGCCTCCCCGGCTTCTCCTTCCCCCTTCTCCCGGAGGAGAGGCGCCGCGCAGGCCGCCTCCCTGGCCGCGCTCTCCACCGTCATCTGGATCCGCCGCTGGGTGTCCAGCATATCTATGGGAATGGCGATCAGGATAACCGTGAAAATGAACAGGCTCAGCGCCAGCGACGCCTCCAGCGTGAGGCCGGCGGAGAAACCCTTCTCCGGATGTGCGGACAGGACGGGGGTCTCGGGTTTTTCTGCAAGGGTAAGGAATTTCCTGTACTTGGAGAGGCACATCTTATTTTTCGCTTTTACAGTTACTGTCACCCTGCTCCCGCCCTGTCCGCGCATCCGGCCTCCTTTCTAATACTCCTTCACCGCCCTCCTGCGGAGCGGTATCATCACGCCCTTCCCGGAAAACTCCGCTTCCATCCGGAACGCGCACTCCGCCATGAGAAATGTGCTGTCTTTCTCCTGCAGGTTCTCCTGCATCATATCCATCATCCGGAACCGGACTGTCTTCCGGTCCGTGAGCAGAAGCTGCAGCCGCATCCAGTCCCGGTAGCTCATCCCGCTGCCTGCCCCGCCGGATTCGCTGTCAAGCACGCCGGTCCCGTACTCCAGGAACCCTTCCGGGGAGATACGCCAGTCCTCCGGCCCCTTGAAGAGAGGTATCTTTCCTCCCGACAGCAGTTCCCGCACGTCGGCGATGGCTTCCAGCATCGACCACACCGTGAGGATCATGTAGTAGAGAACCGTAACCAGGGGGGCCAGCACCACGGTCGTTCCCGCGATGGCCATGGCGGCCGCCTGCGCTTCGGCCTTTTTGCCGGCGTCCTGCATGATGCTTACCATGTTCAGGGCCGTCCTCACCAGCACAAGCCGGTTCACGATATCCCGCAGGTTTTCCCGGTCTGACAGGTGCCCCGCCAGCAGGTACTCCGTCTCGTACTGCAGTCCCGCGCTTTTCTCCCCCTGCACCGCCTGCGGGAAATACCGCAGCCCGTACTCGGAAAACAGCACGGTGTCCCGCACGGCCAGAAGGGGATTCTCCCCACGTCCCGGAAACGCAAAGCCTCCCGTCACGCCTTCCTGCGCCGAAGGAAAGCCGGTTCCCGCGGAAGCCGCTCCCGAAACTTCCATGTTTTTCGGAATGCACAGCCGGAAAATGGCGTCGGCTGTCAGGTCTCCCAGTCCTTCCAGCGTGCGCATTTTCTTCTTGTCCCGCTTCCCGCTCACAACCTCAGTGTTCCGGTGATAGCGCGCGGTAACACTCAGCACCGTGCGCCAGAGCTGTATCTCATCCTCCTCGTCATGGTCGTCGTCCTCATCCTCATCCCAGGAATCGATAATCTCCTGTACCCGCTCCGCCCTCTCCAGGGCACGGTCTGCCGTCTCCGTGTTTTCTTCGGATTTTGTCCCTGCCTGAACAATCTGCTTCCTCCTCTCCCCGTCCTTCCGGATATAAGACCCGTATTCGCTGATCTCGCTCTTTGCGATCTCCGCCTGGACAGAGTTCATATTTTCCGCTTCTTCCTCCGCTTCCTTCTCGCTCTCCGTAAGCTTTTTCTCCAGCCTGTCAGCTTCTTTCTCATACTTTTCCACAAGCTTCGGCATCTTACGGCACTCATCCTTCACCTTTCCGGTAAGGCTGGTAAACCTGCCTCCGTCCCCGTCCTCCAGGGCCTCGTCCGCCTCCCGCATCCATCCGGTCTGCCGGTCCAGGTTTTCCTGGATGGCCTCCGCGGCCTTCTCCAGCCTGAGCACATCCCTGCCGTTTACCTTGTAGGTTCCGAGGACCTTTCCGAAGCCGCCCGCCTGGTGAAGGAGGTTTCCCGCCTTCTCCGCCTCCCCGGGCTCCGGCAGGCCGCTGAAAACCCCAAGCTTCATGTACTCGACGATCTCCTGCTCAAGGAATTCCCCCTCCCGGTCCGTCAGGAACAGGAGGTCCGTCGTCTCCACCCGGCTTCCCGAGAGACGGTAGTAGGGGGTTTCGTCCATGTATGACGTGATGTACGGCATAAGGTCCTCCTCCAGGGCCTCCGGGCCGCCGCACCAGTACCCGAACACGCGGTACCGGTCCCACAGCCCCCGGTGATAGCAGGCTGCGGCGGAATCCAGCGCCGAGTCCAGCGCCATCTGCATGTAAAAGCCGCAGCCCGCAGCCCTCGCCGATTCGTACAGGCCCCCGATGAGCGCCATGATGCAGGTCAGCGTAAGACATAAAAATACTGTTATGGATCCGTCGGTTCTGCCCATGGCCGCCTTCTGTCCCATCCGCCCTCCGTTTTCAGGGGTTAATACACCTGTTTTGCCGAACTGTTGATCTGCTTAAAGATACTCTCCAGCAGCGTGTTGATGTTTTTCTTGAATACAATGACCAGTCCAATCAGCACCACCAGGATCAGCACCAGTTCTATCACGCCGACGCCGTCTTCTTCCCGGAGAAACTCCATCCATTCTTTTCCCATCGCTTTTCTCCTTTCCTGCTGTCACCGGAATCTTCTCCCGTCTCATCTTCCTGTATCTTTCTCACGCATCCCGCACTCCCCCGCCTCAGCTACAGCCCGAAGGCCAGGAACGCGGGGACGGAAACCATAACCATCACTATCATCAGCATCAGCAGAAGGGGCAGGAGCAGCCTGGTGGAGGCCTGCTCGCCCTGGCGCCTGGCCAGGTTTTTCCGCTGCTCGAAGGCATTCTCCATCTCCAGCTCCAGGGCTTCCCGCATCTTCTCCGACCCGTTGCGGATGTTCTGGGACAAAAGCCCCGCCATCTTCCGGTAGGGAAGGCTGCGGCAGGCCGCCGCGAAGCTCTCATACGCCGTAAGCTCCGGAACCCCCCGCTGCATCATATGCCAGGCCTTCGCCATCTCATCGTAGGCCGCGTGCCCGCCTTCCGTCCTCTCATACTCAGCGACAATCCGCTCCCAGGCCTTCCGCACCGGAAGCCCGGCCCCGGAATACACCACCAGGCGGGAGATAATCTCCGGGTAATCCCGCATCATCTGCAGGTCCCGCTCCTTCTTCTTCTCCTTCTCCCTCTGCCGGTCCAGCAGGGGCATCATCGCCGCGGCGCCGAATCCCAGCGCCGGGAACAGCATCCAGTCCCCCGCCGTCTTCCGGCGGTACCGCAGGGGCTCTCCCATATAGCTTTCCGGAAGGGCCAGCCTGGATTCCGTCGGGCTCTCCCCGTCCGCCCTTTTGATCTCCTGCTCCAGGCCCCGGGCAAAGCGGGACTCTCCGTCCGGATCCGGCGGATACAGCCTGACGGGAAAATAATACTCCCGGACCATATCCTCCGTCCGGAGAATCAGCTTAACCCCCGTGGCAAGCCCTTCCTCCGGCAGCCCGCCGTTCCGGACCGTGCCGTCAGATTCGATATAATCCGTATCCTCCGGCCTCCACTCCGCGGTGACGGCGTCGTTCCCCGTCCCGGCAAAGACCAGCGGGAACCGCACCTCTTCCGGGGAAATATTGCCGCCCATGAGCTCCTCCCCCAGCCGGTCCGCAATCCTGTCCATCTCCGCAGCCGCCTCCTCCGGGGAATACTTCCTGGCCGTAACCTCCACAGGGATGACCGATTCCCCCTCCGGGCCGTCCACGACCAGCTCCTCCGTCCGCGCCTCCAGGCCCGGTTCCGGCCGATCCAGAAGATATCCCTCCTCCAGCTGCGCTTCCTTCACGCCCCCCGCGTACACGAGCGCCGCAATCAGAAGCCCGGCGAGAACGGCGAGAACCTGCCGCCTGTCCGGGGCGCCCCGGACCCAGAACTGAATTTTCATAGGCTTTTTCCTCAGATCTCTATCCGCAGGAAATGCCCCGCCAGCGCCAGGGATACGAGATAAACCCCGAGACAGGCCGTCATGACAATCCTGCCGATCACCGTCGTGTACATGCAGTCGAAGAAGCCCGGAGATGTGGAATCCACATAGATAACAATAAAAAACGGGATCATGTTCATAATCCGCTGCTCAAACTGCTTTTCCGCGGTCATGTTCCGTATCTCCTCCCGGACTTCAATCTTCTGGCTTATCACCCGGGTCACGTGGGCGATCACCGAACCCACGCCGCCCCGGCTTCTCTTGGAGACGGCAAATATCTCCGCGAAATTCTCGATCTCCTCCACGCCGCTCCTGGCGGCAAATCCGGAAAGCAGGGATTCCACCGTCCGGTTCATGCGAAGCTGCTGCACAATGTAAGAAAACTCCCTGGTGATCATCCCGTCTTCCCCGTACATATCGCGGGGGTCCGCAAGACTGGCAGCGAAGGCATTTTCCACCGAATACCCCGACTCCAGGGCGGAGGCCAGGGCGAGGATCCCCTCCTTAAACTGCAGGCGGAGCGTCTCCCGCCGCTGCTCCCCCAGGCGCCTGCGCAGGTAAAACGGCCACAGCGCGGCAAGCGGAAGAAACCCGATAAATACCGGTAAAGACCTGTAAAAAACATAGGCCGCGGCGCCCGCCGCGCCTGCTGCCGTAAGAAAATGCTTTGCCCATTCCGCCGCGGACAGATGATATGTCCGGTAATCGCAAAGATCTCCCAATCTCCCTCCTTTTTCCTTTTATGCTGTTTCTTCTTTCTTCTTCAGTGAATTCCCGGTGAAACCCGGCTGAATTCCCGGAACCGACGTTTCCGGGGCCCGTGCGCAGAACGCGCCGGAGAAGCCCCCGTCAGTGTGCACTCATTATGCGATATCCGGCCCGAAAAGTCAATCATCTGTTTCAGGTTCGGCATTTATGACAAAAATAATACCGCCGGAGGGATGAAATCCCCGGCGGTAAAAAATATTTTTATGAAGTTTTCACGAATTTTCCCGGCGGCTCAGGCTGAGGGGAAGCTCCAGGTGATGGGCTTCCAGGAGCGCCCTGTCCCGGAGAATCTCCCCGGCGGGACCGTCGACGGCGATCCTCCCGTCCGAGAGGAGGATCACCCGGCTGCAGGTGTCCAGTATCATATCCAGGTCGTGGGAGGAGATAAGCTTCGTCTGGGGAAGCCCCCGTATGGTGTTGATGACGATGCGCCGGTTACAGGGGTCCAGGGCGGATGTGGGCTCGTCCATCAGGATGGTCTCCGGCTCCATGGCGAGGATTGTGGCGATGGCCGCCATCCGTTTCTCCCCGCCGGAAATCTTATGGTTGTACCGGTACTTCAGGTCCTGCAGCCCCAGTGTGTCCAGCACCCGGTCCACCCGCTCCTCAGCCTCCTCACGGCTGAGCATGTAGTTCAGCGGGGCGAACATCATATCCTCGAAGACCGTGGGCATGAACATCTGGTTGTCGGAATTCTGCAGCACAAACCCGGTTTTCTTCCGGATCTGCGCCAGGTTTTCGCGGGAGACCCTGAGGCCGTCCACCAGGATTTCCCC
>ONXW01000128.1 GCA_900321915.1 uncultured Eubacteriales bacterium | reverse complement strand
CAAACCGGCATCTGGTTTTCATAATAAAGAGAAAAGAGAGAATGACCATCGGATATTTGTTTACTTCGGCGGGCCTTTCCGCCTATACTGGTATCATCCGGAACGGAAGAAAGGAGGCCGTATGAAGGCTTACAGAGCGGAGGTTCTGCACAGGGAAGATTACCGTGTAACCGCGTGGAGCGGCGGCACGACGACAGAGCTTTCCATTGAACCGAGAGACAGCATCTATGCAGACAGGAATTTCCTCTGGAGGCTCAGCTCCGCCACCGTGGAGCTTGAGGAGAGCGACTTTACCAGTCTTCCGGATTATGACCGGATTATCATGACGCTGGAGGGCAGCATCGAGCTTCGCCATAACGGCGGCGGCTGGATGGAGCTGCCGGAGTATACGCCCTATTCCTTCGACGGTGCGGATGATACCCAGAGCATCGGCAAAGTGGTGGATTTCAACCTGATGCTCCGCAAGGGAAAATGCACCGGCGCGGTGATTCCCCTCCGGATGATGGATAATGAGACGGTCGATCTCCGCAGCATCCTGAACCAGGACATGCCGCAGTTTGACGAGATCCTGATTTACTGCCCCAAGGGACATCTGGATGTGGAGGAAGCCGGCGGCGAAGTCAGCCATCTGGCACCGGGGGATACCCTCCGGATAGAAGGAGACCTGGCCGGGAAGACCTGGACCGTGAAGGCCCTGGACGGCGTGGCGGCTGTGGCTGCCGCAGTACATTACGTGTAATAATTGTGTTTATAAAACAAGGAGGAACCTACCATGGCAAAGTTACTTGAGTGTGTGCCGAATTACAGCGAAGGACGCGATATGGAAAAGGTCGAGAAAATCTGCGACTGCTTCCGCGGCAAGAAGGGCGTAAGACTTCTGGACTACCAGACCGACCCGAACCACAACCGTATGGTTGTCACCGTTATCGGTGAGCCGGAGCCGCTGCGCGACGCTGTTGTCGAATCCTTCGGCAAAGCTGTTGAACTGATTGATATGACAAAGCATGAGGGACAGCATCCGAGAATGGGCGCCGTGGACGTAGTTCCGTTCATTCCGTGCCGCAACACAACCGTGGAAGATGCTGACAAGTGCGCGAAGGAAGTCGCGAAGGCTGTCGGCGAGAAGTACGAGATTCCGGTATTCCTGTATGAGGATTCCGCAACCGCTCCCCACAGACAGAACCTCGCTTCTGTCCGCAAGGGCCAGTTTGAGGGCATGCCGGAGAAGCTGAAGGATACCGAGAAGTGGACTCCGGACTTCGGACCGGTCGGCCGCATTCACCCGACTGCCGGCGTAACCGCTATCGGCGCAAGAATGCCGCTGGTTGCCTTCAATGTCAACCTGAACACACCGGATGTTGAGATCGCAAACAAGATCGCGAAGAGAATCCGTCACCTGAGCGGCGGCTATCGTTTCATCAAGTCCATCGGCGTAGACCTTTCCGACAGACACATGGCCCAGGTTTCCATGAACCTGGTCAACTACCAGAAGACAGCTATGTACCGCGCATTTGAGGCTATCAAGATGGAGGCCAAGAGATACGGCGTCGTTCCGGTAGAGAGCGAGATCGTAGGCCTTCTTCCCATGGAGGCGCTTGTTGATACAGCTTGCTACTATCTGCAGGTAACTGAGGACTTTGATATGGACAAGCAGGTTATGGAGAGCAGACTGCTTGAAGGAGAGGAATAATTATGGCTGAATTACTGAAGGATTTAACCTGTGAAGGTTTTGCCGAAATCACCCTGTCCGACGCTCCGGCGCCGGGCGGCGGCAGTGTATCCGCCCTGGCCGGCGCGCTGGGCGCAGCCCTGGCCGGCATGGTCGCAAACCTGACAATCGGCAAGAAGAAATATGAGGACGTGCAGGATGAGATGAAGGAGCTGGCAGCGCAGGCCGCAGAGCTCCAGAAGAAACTCATCGCTGACATTGACAAGGACAGCACCTCTTTCAACATCTACATGGATGCCATCGGCATGCCGAAGGATACTGAGGAGCAGAAGGCCGCCAGAAGGGCGAAGATGCAGGAAGGCCTGAAGGCCGCCGCACAGGTTCCGCTCTCCTGCGCTGAGACCGCAGTGAAGATCTTCCCCATCGCCGAAGCAGTCATCGCGAAGGGCAACACCAACGCCGTGACCGACGGACTGGTCGCTTCCATGATGGCGAGAACCGCTGTCCTGGGCGCACTGCTCAACGTCAAGATCAACCTCGGCTCCATCAAGGATGAGGCTTTCGTGGCAGAGCTCTCCGCAAAGTGCGACGCTCTGGACAAGGAAGCAGTCGCCTGCGAGCAGAAGATCCTGAAGATGTCGGAGCTTTCCGATAAGCTGTATTAAT
>ONXW01000244.1 GCA_900321915.1 uncultured Eubacteriales bacterium | reverse complement strand
TCTTCATACCCCGGCCGCCAAGTCTTCGTAAGCAGTGGATCCCGTCGACGCTCCTGCTCATGGTGCTCAGCGGGGGCGGTCTGCTGCCGGCGGGGCGGGGCCGTGAGCTGCCTCTTCAGATCCCTTTGAAATCTACCGCAAACACCAGCCTTCTGTCATTCGGGAGCATGTATTCCGGAAGCGGTCTGGCGCCCCAGCTGTCATCTCCCGCAACCCCCATCTGTTTCAGGGAGCACCGGAGATACGTTTTGTAAACCTTCGGCAGCTCATAAGCATGCTTTGCGTTTTCCAACTGATCCGGGCTGTATGGAAGCGCGGAAAACTCCATCGTCCCGGGCATGGAAGCCTCAGCATCCTTACAGTCAGGGAATCCGGCTGCGCGTACCATGACACCGTGCCCGGTGCGGTCCGTGATCTTCGCCCAGCGCACACCGGTACGGTTTCCCGTCTCCTGCGGAACCAGGTAGCGCTCTGCCATGTCGGACACATCCGCGCTGTAGACGCCAAGCTTCACGCCCTCTTTGCGGTCGCAGTAATTCTCCTGCGGTCCGTTTCCGTAGTAAGTCACGTGGCTGTAGTCCGCGCTGACAGCAAACATCCATCCGAACTCCGGCATCGGAGGAAGCGTATACACCGGATCATAGTCCAGGATACACCGGACCGTTCCATCCACGAACACGCGATAGGTGGTCAGGCAGGTCACGCAGCTCATGGAAGCTGCTGCCGTATCCCTTCCTTCACTCAGAACCGGGAGGAACTTCTTCCAGGTAATCTCAACATAATCCCCGGTGCGGGAAATCTTCGGATACATTCCGTCCTCATCCGGCGAGGTGTCAAAGATCCCTTTCTCCGGATCGCTGAATTCCTGATAGCTGCTTGCAAGCTTCCAGATTCCCAGGCGGGCTGCCATGCGGTTCCCGGCATCATTGCTCACCGGCGCCCTCCAGAAGTTCGGCCGCGGAATCTCGTCAATCAGCTCTTTTCCTCCGAACCGGTAGGATACCAGACCGCCCTTCAGGGCAGAGAAGAGAACTTCAAAGTGCTCCCCCCGCACACCAAGGTTCATTTTTCCTTCCACAACTGCAAGCGCGTCCGCCCCGGCTTTTGTCCGGTCCACGCCGAGCGTGCGCAGCCCGGTCCGCCCGGCCTGCTCCATGGCGCGCTTTGGAATCTCCTCCAGCCTCGATGGGAGCGGAGCGCCGACCGTAAAGACGTTCTGGCCAAATGCAATTTCATAGCCTTTCTTCTCCCAGAGCGTATCCTCGCGCAGAAGGAAAGAAACCGTCACGGCATACTCGCCTTCTTCGTCCATCACAGACGCGTCAAAGGGCCGCGGATAAGTCGCCTCCGAAAGAGGCGCAACGTCTGTCTCAAAAGGCACCCTGACGAGCAGTTCTCCCTCACGCTCGACCGTGACGACACAGTCAAACACACTGGTCGGAACAAAGAGATTCTTGTTGATGATCCGCACACTGTCCTGGCTGACCAGGGCGCTGACCGTGCGGTAATTGTACTTCACCTCCTGAATCTTTCCGTAAGGACGGCGTGTCGCATCGATGATGCCGTTGCCGGAGAATTCATAATCCGTGGGCCGTTCCCCGCAGTCTCCTCCATAGGCAAGGTATTCCTCCCCATACCGGTTCTTCCTGCGTATCGCCTGGTCCACAAAGTCCCAGATAAACCCACCCTGGTAGCGGGGATTGCGCTCGCTCAGTTCAATGTACCGGTGCATCCCGCCGTTGGAATTGCCCATGGAATGTGTGTACTCACACAAGATAAACGGCTTGTCCGGATGCGTTTCCAGGAAATGCTCCACGTCCGCGGCGCTTGTGTACATCTGGGATTCCATGTCCGAAGTATCGTTGTACCGCCGGTCATGCATGATGCCCTCATAGTGTACCAGACGGGTCGGATCCAACGCTCTGTAACGTTCCGACATGCGATAGATGACGGAACCGCCGAAGCTCTCATTTCCGCAGGACCAGATCAGGATGGCAGGGTGATTCTTGTCACGTTCATACTGGGAATTCACACGGTCCAGCATCATCGGAAGGTATTCCTGATGGTCATTCGGCAGCTTCTCTTCCTCCCGGCAGGCCGGA
>ONXW01000110.1 GCA_900321915.1 uncultured Eubacteriales bacterium | reverse complement strand
TCATCGTCAGGACCAGTATGACGGGAATCTTGACAAATGTGTTCCTTGCCGCGTTCAAGGCGGCGGTCGGCATCATTTCCCACTCCATCGCGGTCACCCTGGACGCCGTCAACAACCTGTCTGACGCCCTCTCGTCCATCATCACCATCGCGGGGACGAAGCTTGCGGGAAAGCAGCCCGACAGGAATCACCCCCTGGGACACGGGCGGGCGGAATACCTGAGCGCCATGGTGGTGTCAGGGTTCGTCCTTTACGCCGGCATCACCTCGGCGGTAGAATCGGTGAAGAAGATCATTCACCCGGAAAAACCGGACTACAGCATGGTTTCCCTGGCTATTATCGCGGTGGCTGTCGTCGTTAAAATCCTTCTCGGAAGATATGTGAAGGCGCAGGGGGAGAAGGTGAATTCCGGTTCCCTCGTGGCGTCCGGGTCCGATGCCATGTTTGACGCGGTGCTCTCCGCGTCGGTGCTGGCTTCGGCCATCCTGTTCAAGGTGAGCGGGATTTCCCTGGAAGCGTGGGTCGGCGCCGTGATATCCGGCTTTATCATCAAGGCCGGTATCGAGATGATGAAGGAGACCCTGGACAATATCCTCGGCGTCCGGGCGGACAGCGAGGTGACAGGCCGGATCAAGGAAATCCTGACCGAGGAGCCGGAGGTCCACGGGGCTTACGATCTCTTCCTCCACAACTACGGGCCGGACAAAAACCTGGCCTCCGTTCACCTGGAACTTCCGGACGTCATGACTGTGGCCGATATGGACAAGCTGACCAGGAAGCTGGAGTCAAAGGTCTATAAGGAGACGGGGGTTATCCTGACGGGGATAGGCGTCTATTCCTACAATACCGGGAACAGCGAGGCCGCGAGAATCCAGAATGACGTCAGGAACCGCGTGATGGTCCACGACTGGGCCCTGCAGTTTCACGGGTTCTATCTGGACATGGACGCGAAAGAGATGCGTATGGACGTGGTCATGAGTTTTGACATCAGGCCGAAGGATGGCCTGGAGATTCTCTATAAAGAGCTGCAGGAGGCGTACCCGGATTATCATATCGAGATAGTGCCGGACCTGGATATCTCCGACTGAACCTGCACGGAAACAGGACAAGGCTGCCGCACGGATGCGGCAGCCTTGTTTCGTTCACAGCCGGGAAAAACCGGGGTCAGGAGAGCTCTTTGTGGGCTTCAATAAACGGCCGGATACGCTCCTTCAGGACTGCAACGCCGCCCGGATCCCTGGATTCCAGGTTGATGGGGATCACCGGATCGTGGAGGGAAAGGCGGATCAGGAGCCAGCCGCGGACTTCCTCGTCGTCGAAGGCCACGCGGACGCCCTCATAGTTGGGGGAGACCACATGGAAACGGGGATCCTTTTCGCAGAGCGCCTTGAAATCTTCCAGCACCTGCTGTCCGTAAGCCTTGAAATCCTCCGCCGTGATGTTCAGGCGGACCTCCGCGGCTTCCGCAGGCTGCTTCAGTTCCGAGATCAGGGATTCCAGGGACTTGCCTTCCTTCCGGATGCGGGCGAGACGGCCGATGATCTTGGCCGCGATATAGGCGCCGTCATCGGAGAAATAATTCTCTTTGAACGCGCCGTGGCCGGAGGTTTCGATGGCAAGCTCGCAGGTTTCCCCGGCGGCATTGAGCTCAATGCCCTTGTCAATGACGTTTTTATATCCCCTCTTGAACCGGAGGTGCTTAAGCCCGAGATTCTTTTCCAGGAATACGGCGAGCTCATCGGATGTGACGGAGTCCGTGACGACGGTGGATCCCGGCGACTGCTCCGCGACAATGACGCCCAGCAGGGCAATCAGGGTATTCCGGTTGACCGGCGTGCCGTCGGAGAATACCACGGCGGCCCTGTCGCCGTCGCAGTCGAAGATGACGCCGAGGTCGGCATGCGCCTCCATGGTGGCTTTCTGGACGGCTTCCATGGCAGCCTTATCCTCCGGGTTGGGCACATGGTTGGGGAAGGTCCCGTCCGGGTCAAGGAACTGGCTTCCGGCGGTATCGGCTCCCAGGGGTTCCAGGATCTCACTGACAAAGAAGCCGGAAGCGCCGTTTCCGGAATCCACCACGATGTGGAGGCCGCTTAACGGCTTGTCCTCCGCGGAGGACGCGTTGGAGCGGATAATCTCTTTCATGTGCTCACAGTAGATGGTCTTCATGTCGAAATCACAAACCTCGCCCTGTCCGGCGGGAAGGGCGTCTGAGGACAGCAGGTTTTCCGGGTCCTCTTCGGCATATTTCTCCGCGATACCCGCGGCATTTTCCAGGATCCGGCCAAGCTCCGCCTTGGAGAGGGCGCCGTCTTTTGTGAAGAACTTCATCCCGTTCCGGTTGAAGGGAAGATGGCTCGCCGTGATCATGACAGCGCCGTCAAAATCGCTTCCCGGAAGAACTGTGGAGCAGAACATGGCCGGCGTGGTGATAAGGCCGCAGTCAAAGGCCCGGGAAACGGACAGTCCCTGCAGGCATCCCGCCTTGATCTGTTCCGCCGTCATCCTGCTGTCATGGCCTACGCCGACCCTGAGAGAGGAAGCCGGTTTCTGCAGCTTGTCCGAGAGGTACTCCGCGAAAGCCCGCGCGATAAAGGCCGCGAGGGGCCGGGAGATGGTCAGGGGCTCTTTCTCCGTGGCTATGGCAGAACCGCGTACATCATTTCCGTTCTGTACTTTCTGAAAGTAATGCTTAAATCTGTTTTCGCTCATTCCGCTATCCTTCCTTAAAAACAGGTCATATTGTATGCTTCCCTTATTATACCACATATAACAGCTTGAGGGGACAGCGTAAAAACTGCTATAATAAATATACAGACCTGATGTAAAAAAGGGGGGCACGGTGATGAAAAAACGTTTGGTCGAGGCAGGAAAGAGAACCATCTCCATTTTTCTGAAAAACGATATTATGGTCTACGCGGGGCACGCGACCCTGGGCATCATCACCGCCATATTCCCGCTGACGATGCTGATCATTTCCCTCCTGAACATGATACCGGCTTACTCGCCGGAGGATTTTGCCAACCTGGTATTCCGCTTCCTTCCCGATGTCCCGCAGGTAAAGGCGCTGTTCCTCACCATGGTGATCAACCTCAGGTCCCAGTCCAGCGGGCTCCTGGCTTCCGTGGCGGCCGTGACCGCGCTGTGGTCCGCCAGCGGGGGAGTCACCGCCATCCAGAAGGGGCTTAAAAAGATAGCCCCGGACGTGAAAAACAGCTACTGGGACAAGCCGGTGGCGCTGCTGTTTACTGTCTGCGTAGTCCTGCTGATTCCGGCGGTGCTCCTGTTCAACGTCCTGGGGGAATCCCTGATATCCCTCCTCACATCATTCTCGGCACATTTCGGGTTCCAGGACATCACGGGCTTCCTGATCGGGCTTATCCGTTACAGCGGCGTCGTGACCGCGTTCGCCGCGGTTATCCTGATCCTGCTTTTCTACACGTTCCTTCCGGGGGGAAAGCGGAGCCTGAAGGCCCAGATTCCGGGCGCTGTCCTGACCTCGGTGCTGTGGCTTATCTTTACGGAAGCATTTTCCAGGTTCGTCCCGATCTTCTGGAAGTCCTCCGTGTACGGATCGCTGGCATCCCTGTTCCTGACGCTTACGTGGCTCAGGGTGATGATTATGATACTGTTCCTGGGCGGCGCCTGGAACAGGGCCTGGACAGAATGTAAGGGCTGCGACAGCCCGGGAGAGTGACAATGAGACGGAAGAATATAATCATGGCGATGATACCGGTCCTTGCAGCCGCGTTTCTGTCTGCCGGATGCGGCAAAAAGCCGCAGAACCCGGTTCCCGGGGAAACCGGGAATGCTTCAGGGACACAGGCGGAAGGACTGCAGGAAAGCAGCGAGGAGCCGGAGACAGAGACAGAGCCTGCGCCTCCCGCGGAACCCCCGGTGCCCTTTGAGGAGAGGGATGTGCCGGTGTTCCGGCAGGAAGCATCAGAGGAGACGGTAACGCTCCGCTTTTATGAAGACTGTCCCCATGTGGCTTATGTAAGTTTTGAAGATTATCACCGCCTGTTCCTTCCGGACGCGCCGGTGGAAGCGCGGGAGGAGGAACCCGGAAGCGGAATCTGGGTGATGAAGACGGGAACCGGGGAAGCGACGGCGGATATTGTGGAGGAGACCCTGTACTCAGAAGACCTCCCCGCCTTTACCAACGTGATGTCCCTGCAGCAGGAAGGGATGGAGAATGCCTATTATGACGGGGCCCCCTATATCCGCTGGGCAAAGTCCGTGCACAGCCCGGAGAAGGCGCCCGTGACGCTGGATTTCGCCGCTTACGGGATAGATATCCGGGCGGATGAGAACGGGATCTTCTTCCCTGTGGCGACCCTTGCGGATATTTACGCCGATCTGGATTACCACCTCGCGTTCTACAACGGGGACAAGGTCTATGTGGAGGACGGAAACCACCTGGATGCCCCGCTGCGGCGGGATCCGGAGTACGACGCCGTGCAGTTTGCGCAGGCGGCACGACCGGAGGATCTGAGGGATTTCAATTACCGGGAGCTCTGCTTCGCGATAGATCATTTTTACGGGTTCCCCGGAAGGAGTGTCCTGGAGGATGCTGTGAGGGAGAAGGGGCTGGACGCGGCGCTGCGGGATCTGGGGCCGGAGGGCACCCGGACCGCGGAGCTGATTCAGTCGCCGGATCTCGGGGAATACATGGCGGGAATGGATTCCCTCGGATACCTCATGGATGACGCCGGCCATACGGACCTCTTCCTCGGGGAGGACATGGAGCGCTATATGCCGGATAATGTAAAAACGTCTTACCGCGAAGCCCGGAAGACTCTTCCGGAGCTGGAGGGGAGAGTCCGGGTCCAGGAGCAGTACTACACGAAACTCGCCGCGGATACCAGGGCCAGAAGTGCCCTCCGCGAGCAGGTGTACGGCAGCGGGGCAACCCTGGCAAAGGAGGGGGACACCGCGGTCTGTGTATTTGATTCCTTCAATCCCTCGGATTACGGGGCTCTGAAGGATTATCTGTCCGGGGACACCCACATAATGCCGGGAGCGGATGCGGGAGACCCGATCGTCACCCTGCTGGAAGCCCTGGAGACGGCAGCGGCGGACCCGGAGATCAGGAACTTTGTCATAGATATTTCCAACAATCAGGGAGGTTCGGTGGATCTGGTGGTGACGGCGGAAAGCCTTCTCCTGGGAAGTGCGGAGAACGGGATCCCGTCGGAGAATACCCTGACAGGCCAGAGAACAGAAAATTATTACGATGTGGACAGGAATTTCAACGGCGCTTTTGACGCGGCCGACCAGGATGTGGACTGCGGGTTCCGCTACGCTGTGCTGATAAGCGACTCTTCCTTTTCCAGCGCGAATCTGTTCGCCTCGGTCATGCGGGATCACGGGGTACTCATCCTGGGAGAGCAGAGCGGCGGCGGTACCTGCGCCATCCAGAACATGGCCACCGCCGACGGCTTCATGTACCGGTTCTCCTCCGCCCGCATGCGGCTTCTGAACCAGGCGGGGGAACCGCTGGAGGAAGGGGTCCCGGTGGATGTGGACCTGGTCCTCCGGGACAGCTCCGGCGGCAGGGATTACCGGGAATTCTGCAATATTGAGAGGTTTAGCCGGGAAATTGACGAGTGGTACCTGCAGCGCCCGGTACGGACATCCGGCCCTGAATAAGAAAACAGATAATCCAAAGAAAAGGAGGAACCATATGAAATTCCGTTTCGCGCACAACAATTTCAATGTGATGGACCTGGAGAAATCCCTGAAGTTTTATGAAGAGGCGCTCGGACTTCACGAGGCCCGCCGCAAGGAAGCGGCTGACGGGAGCTTCATCCTGGTCTATCTGGAGGACGGGGAGTCAAAACACCAGCTTGAGCTGACCTGGCTGAGGGACTGGGAGAACGACCATTACGACCTGGGAGACGACGAATTCCACCTTGCTTTTACGACCGACGACATGGAGGCAGCCCATAAAAAGCATGAAGAGATGGGCTGTATCTGCTTCGAGAACCCGAAGATGGGCATCTACTTTATTTCAGACCCGGACGAATACTGGATTGAGATCATACCGGAACGCGACTGATAAGAAAAAACCGTACCCCCTTTCCTGCCGGAAGCAGGAAGGGGTACGGTTTTTTTATGTCAGCGGGGCCTGGACTCAGCGGGGCCTGATTACAGCAGCATCTGGATTCCGCTGACCATCATCAGGAGATAGATGGCTTTGAGGATCGCCTTATCCGGCAGATATGGAGCTATCAGGTCGCCGAGCCGGATGCCGGCAACCATGGCGGGGAGGGCTCCGAAGAGCCCGGTGAGAAGCTCTGTGGTAAGCTGGCCCGACAGGAAGCGCACGATAGTCGCGTAGATATTGTTGAACGCGAAATATCCCTGGATGGTGGCCAGATAGGCGGCGTGTCCCTCTGTCGCCCCCAGCAGGTACAGGACGACCGGCGGCCCGCCGGCCCCGAAGAGCCCGTTGGCGATCCCTCCCAGGCATCCGGCCAGGAAGCCGTACTGCGGGTCCGGCGGCACCCTGAGTTTCCCTTTGAGAAAGAGAAAGTAGACGGAGAGCAGCAGGAGCGTTCCCCCCAGAATCTTTTCCAGAAGCTCAAAGGAGGCGCCCGACAGGAAGCGCACCGACAGGAAGGTGGCCAGGAAGCTTCCGCACAGGATGGGGAAAATGAGCCGCCACCGCACTTTGTCCCGGTACCGCCACGTCAGGTACGAGGCGCTGAGGGCGGAAAGGATGTTGGTGTAGGCTGCGGAATGCACGTGGGATCCGGTGAAATAGGGGAGAATCATGACGGCCAGGATTCCCATGCCGAATCCGCAGATCCGCTGGATACAGGTTGCAAAAAGATAGACTGCGCCGATAATGACAATGGTCTGGACGGGCATGGGTCACCTCCTAAAACGATCCGCAGGCGGGCGGTCCCGCCCCGCGCTGTATCAGAACCGGTGGCCCCCGCCACCGCCTGAGTGGCCGCCGCCTCCTCCGCCGCCGAAGCCGCCGCCCCTTCCGCCTCCTCCGGAGGAGGACGAACGGAAGACCTTCGACTGCCGGATGAAGCGTTCCGCCTTTCTCCCGGCCGCGAGCGCCCCAAGCCCCGTGACGGTGAGGATTAACGCGCGCTTCGGCTTCAGCTTCCTCGCGTGGACCCTGAGCCATGCAAAGTTCAGGAGGACGGAGAGGATCAGGGCAAGAAGCAGGTTGCTCAGGTATTTCATAGGCTGCGCGATCCGGTATCCCTGGAGCAGGGCTGTAATCTGCCTGAAGGTTTCGGCAGCGCAGCGGTAGTAGAGCCTCTGGGAGGCGTACCGGTAGACATTGTCCGTGATGGAATTGGTCCGGCCGGTGGTGAGAATCTTATAGAGAGAACCGTCGGAGTGGATGCGGATCTCCCTGTCATCCATATCGATGACCAGCATGGTGCCGTCCGTTGTGCCGAACACGGACTGGTAGCAGCTTTCCGCGTACCACCGGGGCTGCTGCGAGCCTGAACGGCCGCTGACAAAGCCTGCGTTTCCGTATTCCGTGACAGGGGTCATATCCCGCACCAGGAACAACTCTTCGGCGTCCGACAGGAGATCCTCCCCGTCATCCAGGTAAACCGAATACCCCGTGTCCGGGTTGGTATAGCGGATATTCCCGGAAGCGGCGTGGACCGTCTCCGTGACCGGGAACAGGGCCCCGGCCAGGGCGGCAGCCATGACAAAGAGAAGGACTGCTCCGGGGGAGGTTTTTGTTCGGTTGTGGAACTGCGGCAGGGGCCTCGTTGCCAGAAGATTGTACTTCCGGACAAGCCCCGAAATGGTCACCGTGATGAGCAGGTACGCGAGAGCCGTGCCGATATAGTAAAACATGTCCCCCACAGGGTACCAGATAAAGATCAGGGTCGCCAGGAGCGACGCGGCAAAGCACCCCCAGACTTCCGGCGCGGATCCGCTGAATTCCTTCGCCGTCGAGCTGCTGCTCAGGGTAAAGAACACCGTCACCAGGAACGAGAGCAGGGTGACGACCCCGGCCAGGGAGTGCACCACCTTTTCCATGATGAAATACACGAAAGAGATCTCGCCGAGCGCGGAGAGCACAACCCAGCCGGCGATTACCAGGACACTGAAGGCACCGACAAGCTTTCCTGTGGGAACATCTTTGGAAAATGCGTCCTTCGAGAGCTTTTTTAACGTTTTGTCATTCGGATCCTTTCCTGCCTGGTATCCCGCGTCTTCCTTGCGGGATTCCAGGGTCTGGATCTCCTTGAGCTCCTTCCTGTAGACAAAGGACGTGACAAGGGAGAAGAACGCGGCCAGCGCCAGCATGGAAGGCGCGGTGATGGTCAGGAACAGGTTCAGGAGGATAAACAGGGGGACTGCCGCCGCGAGGGAGGAGATAAGGAAGCGGCGCAGATCCACCGGGATATCCGCGTATACCTTTCCGGTCTGCCCGTTGACCACGGAATAGGCCACCCGGTCATTCTTCCGCCAGGTCAGGAACCAGACCGGGAACATGGCGCCGGCGGAGGAAGTCTTCATCTGCAGGTCCTGTTCCACCTTGGCCTGGCTTTTCGGCATCTCGACGGTATAACCGGGAAACTGGTTTTCCAGCTGGGGGTATGCCTGCCTTGCCACTGCCGCCTCCGCGTCATCCAGATAGACCTCTGAAGGCACATCGGCGATATCCGAGAAAAACCCTGCCAGGTATCCCGGCGTGAAGGGACGCATGTCCTTCTCCTCAAACGGCCCGATCACTTCGCCGATATGGTCGTCAAAGCTGGAGGAGGCGTCAAAAGACAGCTCCTGCCGGGCGGGCTCGATCATGCAGTTCAGGTCATAGTAATCCGTATACTCGTAACTGCCCTTGGTGTAGGTTTTCTTCCCGGTCACGCTGACATCCGGACCGAAGGAGACGTCGTAGGTCCAGTAGGGGATGTAGACGCCGGTGAACCTGTCCAGGAACGCCGGGTCTTTCAGCTCCGGGGGCACAAAGGCGGCCGACCGGATCGCCTTCAGGTAGGCTTCCCTGCAGTCCTCCCTGGTTTTCATGAACGGGATGATCTTCTGCGGCCGCTTTTCCCCGCGGATTCGCTTTTCGAAAACGGCGGACGCGCCGCAGTAGGTGCAGAATCCGGTTGCGGAAATGTTGGTGCTGGCGATCTCGGCCCCGCAGGACGGGCAGGTAAAGACAGTTACGTCAAACTCTTCCCGGCTCTCCGGCTGCAGTCCGGGCTGCTGTTCCGGGTAATACGGGTCCATCACGGACTCGCAGTGAGCGCAGTAAAGCATCTGGGTACGGATATCAAAAACCAGGTTTCCGCCGCAGTTTGGGCAGTCATACAT
>ONXW01000109.1 GCA_900321915.1 uncultured Eubacteriales bacterium | reverse complement strand
GGCCCGTCCCTGATCATCGCCTACGCGCCCTGCATCAACCATGGCCTGCGCGCCAAGGGTGGCATGGGCAAGGCTCAGGCCGAGATCAAGAAGGCCGTTGAGTGCGGCTACTGGCAGTGCTACCGCTACAACCCCGAGCTGGCTGCCCAGGGCAAGAACCCGATGACCGTGGACTCCAAGGATCCCACCGGCGATTACCAGGAGTTCCTCAAGGGCGAGGTTCGCTACACCTCTCTGGCCCAGCAGTTCCCGGATGCCGCCGCGACCCTGTTCGTGCAGCAGGAGGAGGACGCCAAGGAGCGCCTCGCTTCCTACAAGAAGCTGGCGGCCCAGGAGTAATCCTTCAACCCGGAATCAATTTAACGGTCCCCTCCCGGAAACGGGAGGGGATTTTCCCTCGGTAATGAACGGGAGGCTTTGATGGACCGCGCTGTACAAACAAAATCCGTCCTGATCCAGAGTCTGTGTGTGCCGTGCTTCAATCACTGCCGGTACTGCCTTTTGTCGTGGAACCAAGCCGTAGCGGGCGCTGGGTGGGAGCGCAGCGTCCGGACGGCGGAGCGATTCCTGCGCGAGCTGAAGGAGCAGCGGCCGGAGATCAACAGCAGTTTTTCATTCGGCTATTCGATGGATCACCCGAACCTGCGGGAGGCCATCCGGACGCTCCGGCGTCTGGGAAGCCCGACAGCCTCTTTCCTGCAGTGTGATGGTATGCGCATGAGGGACAGCGCGGCGTGCCGCGGCCTGATGGAAATGCTGCGCGCGGAGGGCGTTCTCCGGCTGAATTTCACCGTGTACGGCCTCCCGGATGATCACGACCGTTTCGCGGGGAGAAAAGGCGACTTTGACCTGATCAGCCGGATGATGAGCGCCGCGAGGGAAGCCGGTATTCCTTTCACAACCGGCATTCCGCTGACAGCCGAAAACGCCGCGCAGGCCGATGAACTGATCGGCATGATGCGCAAAGCTGGAAGCGAACAGATCATGCTGTTTGTTCCAAACGAGGAGGGCCGCGGGAAACTGCTGCGCGGCGTCCGCCTCCGGTGTGAGGACCTGAAAAAGCTGGCCCCGGAATCCCGCAGCTTGTTGAACCAAAACATCTACCGGACAGAAGCCGAGTGGCTGGAAACGCCGGAACCGCTACAGGAAAAGCATCGGCACATCCTGATCTCCCTCCGGCAAGATAATATTGAAGACTATGAACAGCGGACCGCGCTGTCTGTCGTCCGTGAGATTGAGGAGATGGATGCGCGCTACTACGCGGCTTTCCCGGATTTCGGCGAGCTGGCCGCAAGCTATGGAAACCCGGAGGGTGACAGATTCTACCGCGTCAGGGATCTCTATTACCACTATCGTACACTGTACGCGGAAGACCACGGTTTGCATATCCGGGATATCATGGACGAAACCCAGTCCGGAAGCAGAAGGTTCTGATTCCTTTCCCGGAAAAGAAATGCCCCTGCCGCCCCATTTCAAATGGTACGGGAGGGATTTTCGTGCGATTTTTCATTTTATTTGGACGATTCTATTGATACCATCGTCCGATTGTGATATTATACATATAGGACAGAAGGGAGGGAGATCCTATGTCGATCACCGCCACAGAACTGAAAGCAAATCTCGGGAAATATCTGCTGCTGGCTTCCACAGAAGATATCCTGATCACGCAGTATGGCAAAACGGTTGCAAAACTGACCAATCCTTTTCAGAACCGTGTTGAGGTTGCTGAATCTCTTTTCGGTATTTTACCGCAAACGACAACGCTGGAGGAAGCCAGAGCTGAGAGGACATTTGAGGGATGAGGGTTCTGCTTGACACAAATGTGATCGTGGATGTTTTGCAGCGGCGAGAGCCTTGGTTTGCCGATGGGCAAAAAATATTTTATGCTGCCGCCGATGGCAGAATAACCGCTTGTATCACCGCAAAAGAAGCCGCCGATATCTACTATTTCACCCGCAGACAGTTTGCCGGACAAGATCATGTGGACGTTAAAGCGCGGCAAATCATGATCAAGCTGTATGCGCTTTT
>ONXW01000194.1 GCA_900321915.1 uncultured Eubacteriales bacterium | reverse complement strand
GTGTCGGAGATCTCCGCGTAGCGGATGCCTTTGGACGCGTAGCTTCTCGCCGTCCACAGGAGCTTGTCCTGGAAAATGGTATTGCCCCTGTAAACAGAACTGGCGTGGTCCTTCTGCATCTGCAGAACGGCGCGTGCGATGTCCGGGTCCGGAATCCTCTCGATGTCGGCAAGCTCCGTCCTGTCCTTTGCCGGCACGCCCTTGGTGAAAACATACCGGTAGAGATAAACCTTTTCCAGGTTGGTAAATACCGCCTGCCCGTCCTTCATCACCGCGAGGGAGGCCCGGATCCGCGGGATATTGTACTCTGCGTTTTCAGGGCTCTTAAGGATAAACTCCGCAAAATTGATAAATGTGTTGTCATCGATCTTCCGATCCAGGTATTTGCCCCGCAGACCGGAATCACTGTACTTCTTTTCCGTCCTCTTTCTCCTGCGCGCAAGCTTTTCCTCCTGTTCCGCCGTGAGGATAAGACCCAGCTTCCGGATATAGTACAGCGGGTATCTTATCTGGTGGAAAATCCCCAGGGCAATCAGGATATCCGGGGCCAGGTTCGCGTTCATGTGCGTGTGCAGGTCCGTCCGGAATTTGCATTCGCGGAAAATATAGGTTTTAATGATGGTTTTAGCGATATCCAGACGATAATCCTTGGTCTGGCTCATCAGCGTCTTGGAGAGGGACGGTATTGAAGCTTTCATCTCAATCCGCCCGTCCGGGTAAATGTTGGCGACCTTTGTCCCTCCCATACGGAAAATGTAGAGCTCTTCGTTATAGGCGGTGATATAGCAGGGAACCCTGCCGCGGATCACCAGTTTCGCGTTCTCATCCTCCGAGAGGGGCAGATCGCAGAGGGCCGCCAGGTTGGTGATGAGATTGCCGCTGTGGTGGTTCGGCGTCGACAGCACATACTGCATCTCTTCCCCCTCTTTGTAGAGAGAGACGATCATGTCTTTTTCCTTGTCCAGATAAAAACGTCCGAAAAACATAAGACCCCCTCAGACAGATGCGATTATATCCTCCAGGTACGCCCGGTAGCTTTCCCGGATATCCTCCGGCTGCAGGATCCGGACCCCCTTTCCTATCCCTGCCAGCCACCCGTAAAACTGCGGGCTCACCGCAACCGTGACCGGGACACGGAACATATTCTCCCCGTCCGGGACCATCATCACGTCCTGGCCGAACCGGTCAATGATGACGCCGGCCATGGAATTGGAACAGAGAAGGACCACCCTGCGCTCTTTTCCCCCGTACATGCCGAAGGTCTTCCGCGCAAATGCCGCCAGATCAAATCCCTCAAATTCTTTTTTCCCCTGGCGCTCTTCCGGCAGCTCACTTATCTCCTGCATCTTGTCCACTCGGTAGTGGCGGATGCCGGCTGCCTTCACGTCATAGGCGACCAGATAATAATTCTCATCATTCCAGGTCAGGGCCCAGGGAGAGACTACATAATCCGCGCCGCCCTTCTTCCGGGCAAGCTCCTTCTTCACCGTCCACTCGCAGTATTTGAACCGGATGTTCCGGTTGTCATGAATGGCCGCATGTATCACGTCCACGGTTTCATAGATTGTCTCATTCTCTGTTTTAATGCGGTTGTAGATAAAAACCTGGCGCCGGAGCTGCAGCGCATTTTCCCGGGTAGTCTGGTTTTCCAGCTTCCGGATCAGGTTCTCTGATTTCTGCTTTGTGATAAACTTCGAGGACTGCACGGCATCCACCAGGAGTTTCAGCTCCGGAAGGTCAAAATCCCTGCTTCCCACATAATACCCGAAGCTGTCCCCTTTTTTCTGCCGGACATCAATGCCGAAGGTCCTCAGGTTTTCGATATCCTTATAGAGGGTTTTCCTGTTTGCTCCCATGCCGTACCGCTGTTCCATCCGTCCCGCGATCTGCTGCGCGTTCAGCGCATGGTCCGCGTCCGTCTCCTCCAGGAGAATCCTTAAAAGGTACAGGATCTTCAGTTTTTCATCCGCCATACCCTTTATCCTTCCCTTTCTCAGCTGTGCACAAAGATGGAATAGTCCTCCACGGGATAGGTGCTGCGCATAAAGTTTTCTATCAGCGTCACCGCGTTGTCGTGGGCCCGGTCAAACAGGCCGTTCTTTTTCGCCTTCTCCCCCTCATCCTTTACCAGTTCCGCGTAGGTGCTGGTCACATCCGTCACGGTGATGGGATTAAAGACATTGTTTTTCTCATCATAGAGTTTAAAGCTGTCCGTATCGATGTCCGCGCTGATGGTTTCCGCCGCGGGAATGGTAATAATGATGGTCTTGGATTCATCGTTCTTATTGACCGTAATTTTTGTAAAATCCACGCCTGCCAGGATCTTCCCGTCATAGCTGTAGACAAAGCTCGCTGTGGTCATGGGAAGCGTGAACCCTTTGAGCTCCTTCGAACTCTTGAAGCTTGAGACATGGGTAAAATAGTATTCCGCCGTGCATAGCTTGCCGATGTTCCTGAGCCCGGATTCGATGGTCGCCCCGTTGACCTCCGCCTCCTTCTCAATGATCTTCTCTTCCACCACCTTCACAGGTTCCTTGGAATTTGCCAGGTCTGTCAGGGCGGTAATTTGCTCTTCATACTGTTTCTCCATATACACTTTCGTGCCGAAGCCCACAACACAGGCGACAGCAAGAAGAATCAGAAACCAGGCGGCAGGATTTGTTCTTCTCCGTCTTACAGCAGCCATACCCGTTCTCCTTTCAGGCAGTTTTTCCTGCATACCATCATACCACATTTCCCGGACATGAAAAAGAGGCCGCAAGCGGCCTCTTTTATCCGTTTCACAGGATGAATGCCTGTGAATTCCGGTTGCTTATCAGTAATTCTCAGCGTGTACCTCAAAGTATGCCTGCGGATGTGCGCAGGTCGGGCAGATCTCCGGAGCCTCGGTGCCGATGACGATGTGTCCGCAGTTGCGGCACTCCCAAACCTTGACTTCGCTCTTTTTGAAGACTTCCTGCATCTCAATGTTTTTCAGCAGGGCACGGTAACGCTCCTCGTGATGCTTCTCAATGGCAGCGACAAGGCGGAATTTTTCCGCCAGCTCCGGGAATCCTTCCTCATCGGCGGTTTTCGCGAATCCCTCATACATGTCGGTCCACTCATAGTTTTCGCCGTTTGCCGCAGCAGCAAGATTCTCCGGGGTGCTCCCGATTCCCTCAAGCTCCTTGAACCACATCTTGGCATGCTCTTTCTCATTGTCCGCTGTTTTCAGGAAAAGAGCGGAAATCTGCTCATATCCTTCCTTTTTTGCCTTGGAGGCAAAATAGGTATACTTATTTCTGGCCTGGGACTCACCGGCAAAAGCCGCTTCCAGGTTCTTTTCTGTCTGTGTTCCTGCATATTTGCCCATGGGAATAACCTCCTTTGTGTCCGGAAAGCTTCCGGGAAAATGATACTGCTTACAACAATGCATCAGAAAAATTATAGCGCCTGACAGCTGTATTAGTCTATGCTAACAGAAGCATTCATCATCGACCGATGGTTTCCTTCACCCGCAGGATCCGGAGAACAGACTCATCAATGCGTGATTCCGGGATCCCGCCGCTCCTCACCGCCGCAAGGACTCCCTCATAGCCGGTCCGGAACTCTCCGCAGCACAGCAGCATGTCGCACCCGGCCTGCAGCGCTTTTACACAGGCCTCGGCCTTGCCGTAATGGTTGCTGATGGCCCCCATATCCAGGGCATCCGTAATAATAATTCCGTCAAATCCCAGATCTTTTCGCAGGATACCCGTGATGATTTCGGAAGACAATGTCGCCGGGGTGTCATTTCCCGTAACACCGGGACAGGAGACATGGGCTGCCATGATTACCTTTACGCCCCCCTTTATCCCGTCCGCAAAGGGAACCAGGTCGCACGCCCGGAGCTCCTCCTTCGACTTGTACGTATAGGCGAAGCCCTCATGGGAATCCTCCCCCGTTCCGCCGTGGCCCGGAAAATGCTTGTAACAGGCAAGAATGCCGTTTGCCGCAAGCCCTCCGGAATAGGCGGCCGCCATCGCGGAAACCATCTGCGCATCACTTCCGAAGGAGCGGTTCCCTATGACGGTATTGTCAGGATTTGTCAGGACATCGGCGTCCGGGGCAAAATCCATATTAAACCCGTATCTGTGCAGGTATCCGCCTATGGTATTTCCTGCCTGTTCCGCGGCGGTAATATCCCCGGTATCCCCGATACTCTTCATGCTGCCGACATCGGTTTCGCCGAAGGCGGCATTGCCTCCGATCCTCTTTACCCTTCCGCCTTCCTCATCGATACTGATAAAGACCGGGAATCCCGACGTCTCTGTCGCAAACTGCTGCAGGGCCGTGAGCATCTCTGCTGTCTGTTCCGGCGTCTGCAGGTTGGGCGTCGAGTACAGAAGGCCGCCGACAGGGCAGGCCGCGAAAGAGCTCTTCATGATATCGCCTGTCCTCGTCACGCCGCTCACGCCTGTCAGCGCTTCCGGGGAGACGAAGAACAGCTGCGCAATCTTCTGCTCCAGCGTCATGTTCCTCAGGATTTCTTCCGCGGCGTCGGAGGGACCCGCACCGGAATAACCGGTATCGGACATGACGTTGTCCAGGGCGGCGAGCATGCCGGACGCTTCATTTTCCGGGGCAGTTTCATTTTCTCCGGAAGCATCATTTTCCAGGACAGCCTCATTTTCCCCGGAAGCTTCTCCGGCGGCTTCATTCTCTCCGGAAGCTTCTCCGGCGGCTTCCATCTCTTCGGAAGCTTCTTCTGCGGCTTCTTTTCCCGCCGCTCCGGGTATCAGTTCCCTGACTGCGGCCGCGGCCCCGCAGGCGCTGAGATTCCACATGAGGGCCAGGGCCAGGAGCGCGGCAAGCACCCTTTTAGTCCGTTTAGTCTTCATATTCACAAATATAACCTGTCTTTCCTGCAAAGTAATTGAAGTCTTTTCCGGGATCGTTTCGCTGGTCATTCCATGACCAGTTTCCGTTCACATTCCATAGCATCAGGTACATTTCCTCCGTGCCGTCCAGGTCGTTCCTGGAAGGCTCTCCGGGGTACCAGGCCTGATACTGGTAAAAATCCTCCCCTGTAACCCAGTGGCCAAAGGGCGTATTCCCGCTGATCATGGTATATCCGCCGATCCAGACGTACTTCAGGCCTGCGGACTCCGCCATCCGGCTCGCCATCTCCATCTCTTCCGGGGATGTGATTGTAATCAGGTGGCCTCCCCGACGGATGCAGTCCGTGTTGGCTTCTGACCAGGAGACATCCGCCTTAATCAGCTCATAGCGCTGGGCGTGATGTACCTTCTCAATGGTTTTTACGGCGGTAAACGTGTCTGAGGAGCTTCCGCCGCAGGTGCTGTCCGTGATGACAAAGTCGACATTTCTGGCAGTGTAGGCGTCCGCATTCCGGTCAGAAAGGTATTCTATGCAGTACATATC
>ONXW01000043.1 GCA_900321915.1 uncultured Eubacteriales bacterium | reverse complement strand
TCTGTGGATACCATCTTTGCGGGCATACATTTCTGCTTCAGCGGCTTTTTCAGCGCCTACCGGAAAGCCCTGTACTCCTTTGCGCACAACATGGCGAGCGTCCTGCTGGTGAGGATTCCCGGCGCGTGGCTGGCCTCGCGGCTCTTCCCGGAAACCCTGTTTCCCATGGGACTGGCCGCCCCGTTGGGGTCTCTTCTTTCGGACGTCATCTGCCTGGTTCTTTACCTGCGCGGAAAGGAGTACTGGAATCACACGGAATTCTAAAGCTTAAGGAGATAACCCGTGTAAGGCGGAAGCACAAGGCCGCCCGCAAGGGAGACGGTCTTTCCCGTTATCAGGTCAACAGCTTTTTCGGCGCCCGCGTCGAAGCGGGCGGTATATTCCGCCTCATCGGCGTTGACGGCTGTCAGCACCCTTCCGGAGCCGTCGGGAAGACGGCGCTCGAAGACGCACTGGCGGTTGGTGAGTACCAGGGATTTGAACTCCCCGTACTGCAGGGCGCGGGAATTGGAAAATGCCTTCGCGCACGCCGCGATATGATCTGTCAGTTCATTCCATTCCGGCTTTTCGAAGCATGGACGGAGCGCCGGATCCCCCTCGGATTTATGGGCCTTTGTGCCCCACTCGCTGCCGTAATACAGGATGGGCATCCCCGGCATGCCGAAGAGCAGGGTGTAGGCCAGGGGCAGGTGGCGGGGATTATTGAGGGTGGACGCCAGGCGGCTGACATCGTGGTTGTCCGCGAAGTTCAGGAGATGCCTCCCCCGGTAAAGGGTCCAGGGCTCCGGGCCGAACTGCCGCATCAGGGAGTGAACCAGCTCAAAGAGATTCATGCTGTTGAGGGAAGAGTAGAGTCCCTTATAGCACTCATAATTGGTCACGGAGTGGCACATGTCATCGCCCATGATCTGGTTGTAGTCGCCGCCGATCATCTCGCCTATGAGGACAAAATCCTCCTTCCAGGCGGCGGTTTCCCTGCGGAGACGCCTGAGGAAATCCCGGTCCACCAGATAGGCCACATCCAGGCGCAGGCCGTCGATGCCGAATTCATCAATCCACATTTTCACGGAAGAGAGCAGATAATCGCAGACCGCCGGATTCTTAAGATTCAGCTTCACCAGGTCATAGTGGCCTTCCCAGCCTTCATACCACAGGCCGTCATTGTATCCGTCATTTCCCCCGAAATTAATATAAAACCAGTCCCTGTAAGGGGAATTTTCCCTGTTCTTCAGCACATCCTGAAAGCCGGAGAATCCCCGCCCCACATGGTTGAAGACGCCGTCCAGGACGACCCGGATGCCGGCCTTATGGAGCAAATCGCAGACTTCCCTGAAGTCTTCATTGGTGCCCAGGCGGACGTCGATTTTCCGGTAATCGCGGGTATTGTACCCGTGGGTATCGGATTCAAAGACAGGTGAAAAATATACCGCGCCGATGCCCAGCTTCTTAAGGTGCGGGATCCAGTCCGCAACCTTCCGGATACGGGGCGTAAGAACGCCGTCATTCTCATAGGGCGCGCCGGTAAAGCCCATCGGGTAAATCTGGTAAAATACGGTTTCAAAGGACCACATAGAAAGTCTCCTCTCATTGCTTTTTACATGAATAAAGTATACAGGAAAATGCCCGAAAGGTCTATACTTACAGGCCTTTCCGGCAGGCAGGGCGGATAGCGGGAAAGGAGGGTCCGGGCAGGCCGCCTTCGATGCGGCGGGGAGAATGGCAGTAGAAATCAGATCTGAGATATGGTAAAATGATTCCGGCAAGACAAAACCATAAAGGTTGGAGAACAGAATCCATGGACAGAAAATATGAAAATTATATCGGCGTGTTCGACTCCGGCGTGGGCGGCATCAGCGTCCTCCAGGAGATGACAAAGCTCCTGCCCCACGAGAAATTTGTGTTTTTCGGGGATTCCGCCAACGCTCCCTACGGCGAGCGGGAGGTGGAGGAGGTCCAGAGGCTGACGCTTGCCGCCGTGCAGCCGCTGGTGGACGGCGGGATAAAAGCGCTGGTCATCGCCTGCAACACAGCCACCAGCTCCGCCATCAGCCTGCTGCGGGAAAAATATAAGGATATCCCGGTCATCGGCGTGGAGCCGGCCCTCAAGCCGGCAGTGGACGCAGGATGCCAGAAGATCCTGGTGATGGCGACG
>ONXW01000175.1 GCA_900321915.1 uncultured Eubacteriales bacterium | reverse complement strand
GTCCGGTAAATCACCGAATGCATCAGGATGTACTGTCCCAGCTTGAAATGCTTCACCTCTTCCCAGGTGATCAGCTGTCCCGCCGGCATTGCGTGGCGGTACTGCATGGTTTTCTTATGCCTTGCTCCCTGCTTTTCATAGACGAAATTCGTGATCAGCATGTCCAGCTGCACGTTGTCCTTTACGAACCGGCGCAGGGTATCCATGACTTCGCGGTAGGCGTCGCCGTCCACCCAGTCGTCGCTGTCCACTACCTTGAAAAAGACGCCGTTCGCATTGCAGAGGCCCGTATTTACCGCCTCGCCGTGGCCGCCGTTTTCCTGGTGGATGGCGCGGCAGATTCCGGGGTACTTCGTCTCATATTCCCTGGCAATTTCCAGGGTGTTGTCCTTCTGGGAGCCGTCATCTACGATGATAATCTCCACCTCTTCCCCGCCGGGAAGAAGGGATTCTATGCAGTTTCTCATATATTCCGCCGAATTGTAGCACGGAATCGCAATCGTCAGTATCTTCATTCAAACCTCTTCCATTCTCTGATGTATCTTTGCTGTTCAGCCGGCCGACCCGGCAGCAATCTCACTCCTGACAGGCAAACTCACTCCAGCCAGGCAATCTCCATCCAGCCAGACAATCTCACCCCTGCCAGGCAATCTCAGCCCTGCCGATCCAGAGGCTCATTCAGGGCCTCCGTCCCCGGCAGCACAAACCGTCCGCCGGCGATAATGGCAGTCCTTTCGCCGTCTTCCGCAACCGCCTCCACCGTATCCAGCTCCGAATAGGGGATGGTAATGTCTGTGTGGCAGTTGAAATACGCCTTCCCGGGGTCTGTCTTCCGCAGGCAGGAAATCTCATTCTCCTTCGCGATCATTTCCCTGCCGTCCGGGTTATGGACGGGCACGTCCTCCATCCAGCTGTAGCAGGTGTCGCCCACCGCGAAATGGGGACCTGTCTTCTCCGCGATAAGGATGGGGAATTTGTCCTGGATGCCGTACTTCTGTGCCGCGGCGTAGGCCGTGGTGTTGGTGCCCACCGCGAACTCGCCCATGGGCAGAACGTCATGGTTGGCGAGGATAACCTGCTTCACAAGCTTCCGGTTCTCCTCCGCGCTCTCGTAATTGCCGCAGGTATAAGAAACCGTCCGGCCGTTCTCAAAGCGAATCTCCAGGTCCCGGAACTGGAAGCCGTTGATGTACACCTGCTGCACATGCAGAAGTCCCTCCGTCCCGGCAAGCTGCGGGGACGTAAACACCTCTCCCACGGGGATATTCACATCCGCGACGCAGTTCTCAAACCGGCTTTCCTTCGCGGCATCCCGCAGGGGTGCAAGAGCGACCCTGAGATTCGTCCTGTTGCCGTTCCTTCCGCGGATCTCGGCGCAGCATCCCCGGTCCAGGGTATCAATAATCCTCTGCTGGATTTCCCGGTAGAGGTCATTGTCCAGCGTGTTGATGCGGATCGTCTCCCGGAAAATCTCCTCAAACTTCTCCCCGATGTCCGGCAGCGGAAACGCGATGATGGTGAAGCTGGTCTCCTCCCCCGGGACGTACCGGTTGATGACCTGCATGGCTTCACTGTTGTATTCCACAAGAAGCTTCTCCTGCCTCTCCGTAAGCTGGGCGGCCTCTTTGCGGTTTTCCGGGGAAAATGCCGCCTCCCCGAAGGTTTCCAGCACCGCCGGCCCGGCGTAGCCCGCCGCGAGCTCCCTTAAGTCGCTGTAGGCTGTCCTGAGCACCTCCAGCTTCCTCTCCCGGAAGCCCTTGTCCAGATAGACGGCCTGGTCGTAGCGGTGGTCATAGTCATACTGCCGGTTCGCGGACTCGCCGTAATACCCGTTGCTCCGGGAAACCGTCCGGTTCATGGACTCCCAGGAAGCCCGCGGGAATACCGGCACGAGGCCCATCTTCCGGAAATTTTCGGCCGCGTACCGCATCATCCGCTCAAATCCCAGATGATACCGGATCTGCACCGTGCTCTTTTTTTCAAAGGAGCGCCCGGAAACCTCAAATCCCCGGCGGTACCCTTCCGTAAAAGTATCCGCCATGCTCCGGACCGTCTCCTCCGGCAGCGAAGCCAGAAATGCGGAGACCTGAAGCTCCGTGTCGCTCACATACTCGCCGAAACGGTACAGATATCGGGGATCCGCAAGGTCCGCCTCCAGGATGACGGAGCTGCCGTAATCCGCCTCCGGGGACAGGCTCTCCCATATGCGCGCCGGAAGTATCCTGTCGCAGTAATCAAACGCATAATAATACAATGTGTCGCGCAGCGCCTTCACCCTGGACTCCGGGGGAAGCTCCCTCTCCGGCCGCTCATACAGGTTGTAAACCCCGATGAACAGCTCCTCCAGGGCCGTCATATCCGCGCGCCGGCCCTCCATCGCCCACGGGATAAGCGACCGGAGCTCCGAGGCGAGCATGCACAGCATCCGCCCTTCCTCCGGGCCGAGCTGCGCCGCCGCAAACACGGGACTGAACCAGCCGCCGTCATAATTTTCCGGGAAAATGTCGACGTACAGCTTCCGGTTGAACTCTCTCAGTTCCTCCAGGGAAGCGGACGAAAACCACCCCGCGGCGGCCTTCTCACACGCCTCCTCCGCCAGGAGGACGAACGAAGCCATTTTCCGGAAATACGCCCGGAAAGGGTCTCTTACCGTATCCTCATCCAGCATGCCGCGGATGCGCCCGCGGGCGAGATCCCCCCGCTCCCGGGCGGCTTCATTTTCCGCTCTGTAATATTCACGAAAACTCACAATCAAAAACCTCCGTCAGCCGCGGGAATGCCGCACTTACCCCTGTATCCCCACAAGCAGCATGATCAGCCACTGGATCAGCAGGATCCCGGCGATCCCGCCGCCTATCTTCGCCAGCACCGCGTTCCGGTTCTTCTCCCGGAGGGCGAGAATGCCGATATACACCGACAGGCCGGAAAAAACCATGCTCGCAAAGCAGATGGCCACCACCGGGAGCGGCGAATTGCCCTGGCTCAGGACGCTCAGATACATGCCGGCAGCGCCCGTCGCCACCGCCACACAGGCGAGTCCCAGGCACAGGTAGCCGTTGTCTGCCAGAGGCTTCCGGATATAGGAAATCCGGTTTTCCAGCTCATCCCGCATCAGAAGGTAATCCCTTTCTTATTCTTCAAAAGAAGCGCACCGTTGATGATGGCCAGAACCCCGGCCGTCACGCCGACAGCAATCATAATGCTTCCCACTACGATATTTGTCACGCCCGCGTTGCGCATTGTCTTATACACCCGCTCCATCTTTTCCATCCTCAACTCCTGACTCCGCCCGTCCGCGGGCAGACTGTCCTCTCTCAGCCCGCCTGTTTCCGGGCACATGTTTTATTCTGCTACTTATTTCGCGCCGTACTGCGCATAATATTCATCAATAGCCGCCTTCAGCGTGTCATCTATCACCACGCGGCCCATGCATTCCCTGTTCCACAGGCGTTCCACCACGTCCTGCATGGACACGATGGCCGCCGTCGGGAATCCGTAAAGATCCCGGATCTCCTCCAGGGCGCTCTTCTCCCCCTTGCCCCGCTCCATGCGGTTCAGGGAAACGATGAGTCCCTTAATCTCCACATCCGCCTGGGATTTCAGGATGGGAAATGTCTCCTCTATGGATTTGCCGGAAGTTGTGACGTCCTCGATAATCACCACCCGGTCGCCGTCGGAAAGCTTTGACCCCAGGAGAATCCCGGTATCGCCGTGATCCTTCACTTCCTTGCGGTTCGAGCAGTAGCGGACATCCTTCCCGTACAGCTCGGAAATCGCCATGGACGTCGCCACCGTCAGCGGAATCCCCTTGTAGGCCGGCCCGAAGAGCACATCGAAATCCAGCCCGTAGTTGT
>ONXW01000045.1 GCA_900321915.1 uncultured Eubacteriales bacterium | reverse complement strand
TGGTGTTCTCCTGTACCGTACATTAGATTGTTTACAATTTAATTATACACAATTATTTAAACCTGTCAACAGGTATTTTATCAACCGTCAGTTTACTTCCTGCTTCTCAGGATCTGACGCCGGATTTCGGGATACCCGTCTATCCCCAGCTTCTCCAGGCACGCGATCTGCGCTTCCGTGAGCAGGCCTTCTCCGCCGCCCACATGCACCATAGGGCATCCGCCCTCATGCAGGTTCTTTGTGACCTCCGCCCAGCCCAGCTTTTCCAGCGTCCGCTGGCCGTTTCTGGAGTCATATCCCAGGTCCCGGCAGATGGCCTCCGCGCAGTAGATGTGTGCCGCGAAGCCGCAGGCGTAGGTGTCTCCCCCGGGGCTTATCCATCCCATGGAGAATTCCTCCGCGTTTTTCGGGTACATCTCCTCCCTGGACAGGGGCTCCTCATTGTCCCGGCAGGTCTTAAACCCGATAAAGCCCTTCTTTTCCTCAGCCTCCGGCAGAAAAGTGCACGCGTCGCCGAACCGGCTGATCACCACGGGCAGCTCGCTCTCGCGGATATACATATACCGCCCGGCGATCAGCCCGTCCCGGGTGTCGATATATTCCCGGGCTATCTTTCCCAGGCCCTTCTGGTAGATGGCGTACACCTTCATGTGTTGCATACCTCCAGGCAGATCTCCTGCCACTGGCAGTCCGGGCAGCAGCTGCGCACCAGGTCTCCGGTCAATGCGAGGGATGCCGGAATGCCGGTGACGCTGTCGGGAGCGGAACCATTTTCCAGCAGTTTACGCAGTACGTTCTTATCAAATACAGGCGGCTTCGGGGAAGTGCAGACGCCCTCCTCCAGGTTCGGACAGGCGGCGCACAAATCATCCGCCCCCTCGGTCAGCACAATCCGGCACGCCGGATTTTCACGGAGCATGCCGTGCACCTCTGTCATCTTCTTCACGAAATCCGCGCTGTAGCCCTTCCCCCGGAATGCCTGCAGGCAGAGCAGGTGATGGGGGCGCAGATGAATCAGTTTTTCCATCGTATTTTTTCTCATGTAAACCATTTATCCATTGTACAACGAACCCGTTTTCCTTTAAAATATATTATAGCACAAACCGTTTTGAAAGGAGTGTTTCCCTATGGATATGAAAGCTATGTTCAAGCTGTCCTACGGCCTGTTTGTCCTGACCGCAAAGCGGGGTGAAAAGGATAACGGGTGCATCACCAACACCGCCATTCAGGTGACCTCGGAGCCGAACCGCATCAGCATCGCGGTGAACAAGGCCAACTATACCCATGACATGGTCCTGGAGACCGGAAAGTTCAATGTCTCCATCATCAGCCAGAAGGCGGATTTTGACCTCTTCAAGCATTTCGGGTTCCAGTCCGGACGCGATATGGACAAATTTGCGGACTTCACCGACTGCGAGCGCGCAGAGAACGGCATCTTCTATATCACGAAAGGCACCAACGCCGTCATCTCGGCTGAGGTGGAACAGAGCATCGACCTGGGCTCCCACACCCTGTTCATCGCGAAGGTGACGGATCTCAAGGTGCTGGATGCCGCATCCTCCGCTACCTATGAGTATTACCAGGAGAACATCAAGCCGAAGCCGCAGGCTGTGGGCACCACCCCCACCGGCCAGACCGTATGGCGCTGCCGCATCTGCGGATATGAGTATGTGGGCGAGGAGCTTCCCGCCGACTTCATCTGTCCGCTGTGCAAGCATCCGGCGTCCGATTTTGAGAAGGTTGTGAAGTAAGACAGGATTAAAAACAGCCTGCCCGGGGAATGATTTTCCCAAGGCAGGCTGTTTTTATGCGACGAGGCCTGGGCAATGCGCCCTCTCCTCTGATTCTTTCTATTCTTCTTCCGCTTCTCCCGCGTCGTACAGGCAGGCAAGCTCTTCCCGGATCTCTCCGAAATCGATCTCCAGGTCCCCTCCCCAGATTCCCACCGGCACCCTGGCCGTAAAGTCATAGTTCTGGGGAAATAGATCCTTATCAAAGCGATACACCAGAAGCTTCTCAGCCTTCGGATCCACAAGCCAGTATTCCCGCACGCCGGCATTCTCATACTTGGCAGTTTTGAGGATAATGTCCTTCCTCCGGGTGGAGGGTGATAGAATCTCGATGACCAGGTCCGGCGCGCCATAGCAGCAGCGCATCTTCACCTTCTTCCGGTCACAGATCACCATCACATCCGGCTCC
>ONXW01000098.1 GCA_900321915.1 uncultured Eubacteriales bacterium | reverse complement strand
TTCCTGTCTTTTACTGTCAGCTCAGGCATGGCAATCCCTCTTTCTGATGCGGTCCGGGGGTGTCCCGTCTGTTTCCCGGTACGGTCCGGGGGTGTCCGGCAGCTCCGGCTTCCCCGGGAATTCCTACGTCCGGATCAGCTCCAGAAACTCCGCCGTCTCCATGGACCCTTCTGCCAGCGAAAGGACGGGAGCCGCGTATCTGGCGGCTGTTTCGTATGCCTCTTCCATCAGGAGGACGGCGTCCTTCACCAGTATCTCCTCCGGCGTGTCCCCGGGAAAGGTCCTGGTATTTTTGAATATCAGGAGGTCCGACGGCTTGTTCAGCGCAAAGCACCCGGTTTCCAAATAGAAATTCAGGAAGCTGAGGGCAAAGGCGAGGCCGGGCACCCGCTCCAGGGCGATCTCATCCCGCAGCGTGATCACGGCGCGAAAGTACTTCGCCCCGTCCGGGTCCCCGGGAACGGGTTCGAAGGAATACTCTCCCAGGCACCTGTCCATACGCTCCCCGAAATGGGTCAGCTCCGCCGCGAGGATATCCAGTGGCCGCCCGTTCCATTCTGCCTGCACGATTTCCGCGCGGTCTCCGTGGACCGCGATCCGTTCCTTCAGGTCATTAAGGACCTTTACCTCCAGATCCCTGCCGCCTTCCTTCAGTGTCCGTCCCACTTCCGTCCTCCTTTCCGTTCCCCCTGTTTCCGTGTAACGATATATCTATTTCATTTGATAACGCCCCTGGAAAGCTGTACCACCGTCTCCACGTGGCCGGAATGCGGGAACATGTCGCAGCAGCGCACCTTTTTCAGCCGGTATCCGCCCGCCAGCAGGTACTTCAGGTCCCGGGCCAGAGTCGACGGATTGCAGCTGACATACACGATGCGGCGCGGCGCCATGGCCAGCATGGTATCCATCACCGCCTGCTCCAGGCCTTTCCTGGGGGGATCCACCACGATCACATCGGCAAAGACAGCGTTCTTTTCGTACTGCTCCGGCAGGACCTCCTCCGCCTTCCCGACAAAGAATTCCGTATTTTCAAAGCCGTTCAGCCGGGCATTTTCCCGGGCATCCCGGATGGCCTCCGGCACAATCTCCACTCCGTACACTTTCCCGGCCTTCTGTGCCAGGAACAGGGAAATGGTCCCGATGCCGCAGTAGAGATCCCAGACGGTCTCCGTGCCCTTCTTCAGGTCCGCGTAAGCCAGCGCGGTCCCGTACAGCTTTTCCGTCTGCACGGGATTCACCTGGTAGAAGGACAGGGGGGAAATCCGGTACTTCACCCCGCCGATCTCATCGGTAATAAAGCCCTCCCCGTACAGATTGACAATCTTTTTCCCCAGGATCACATTGGTTTTCTCCCGGTTGATATTCAGGGTTATACTCGTCATCCCGGGGATAAGCAGGAGCTGCTTTACCAGGAGGGCGCCGGCGTCTTTCCCGTCCGCGGCTGTAAATGCCTCCCCGTTCACCACCACGCAGACCATCAGCTCCCCGGTGGAAAATCCCTTGCGGATCAGCACGTGGCGTACCAGCCCCCGGTGCGTCTCCTCGTCATACGGCTCCACGCCCTGCTCTTCCATCAGTCCGATGATGATATCCAGTATTTTCCTGTTTTCTGTCACGCCCAGCAGGCAGTCCCGGCACTCCACAATCCTGTGGGACCTGGCGGCGTAAAAACCCGCAATGATGCGTCCGTCTCTGTCCCGGCCGATGGGGAACTGCGCCTTGTTCCGGTAGCGCCAGGGCTCTTCCATCCCCAGGATGGGCTTCATATTCAGCTCTTCCTCAGGGATCCCGCCGATGCGGATAAGGTCATTCTTCACCCTGTTTTCCTTCATCCGGAGCTGGGCGCGGTAGTCCATCATCTGGAGCTGGCATCCGCCGCACTGCTTCGCCACGGGGCACCGCTCCTCAACCCGCAGCCGGGAGGGGGTGATGATCTTCATCAGCCGGGCAAACCCGTAGCTCTTTCCCACCTTTGTGGCGCGGACCGTCGCCACGTCCCCGGTCACCGTGTCCTTGACAAACCACACGAAGCCGTTCCGCCGCCCGATTCCCGCGCCGTCGGTGCTCATATCCTCTATCGTCAGGTTAAATTCATCGTTTTTTGCGATGGTGTTATCCATGTCCGTAAAATCTCCGTATCCCGTCCATCCTTGCCGTCATGCCGAGAAGCAGCATATCCGCCGCGGCAAACGCCGCCATCGTCTCCACCACAACCACGGCACGCGGGACAATCACAGGGTCATGCCGGCCCGCGGTCTCTGTCTCAGTCTCTCTCCCGTCCCTGCTCACCGTCCGCTGCGGCCTGCCGATGGACGGCGTGGGCTTAAAATACGCCCGGAAAATGATGTCGCTCCCGTCGGTGATGCCTCCCAGGATCCCGCCGGCATGGTTCGTCTCTTTTTCCACACTTCCGTCCCTCATCCGGAAAACATCGTTATTCTCCGAACCGCAGCGGGAGGCGGAGTAAAACCCGTCTCCGATCTCAAAGCCCCTGACCGCCCCGATGGAACAGACAGCCTTCGCCAGGTTCGCGCTGAATTTCTCAAACACCGGGTCGCCAATCCCCGCCGGCATCCCCGTCATCACGCAGGTGACGACGCCGCCGGCCGAGTCTTTTTCCTCCATGCAGCGCAGCAGGTATTCCTCCGCCGCCAGGGCAGCCTCCGCGTCCGGCATGTACAGGCTGTTTTTTTCGCACTCCGAAAGGTCAAACCGCTCCGGCGATATCCCGATATCCCCGATCCTGCTGGTATACGCGCGCACCGTGACGCCGAGCTCTGAGAGGAGCTTTGCGGCGACGGCCCCGGCCGCCACGCGGCCGACGGTCTCCCTTCCCGAGGACCGGCCGCCGCCACGGTAATCCCGGAACCCGTATTTTTGGTCAAAGGTATAGTCCGCGTGTCCCGGGCGGTATACGTCCTCCGCCGCCGAATAATCCCGGGGCCGCTGATCCTCGTTCCGCACCAGCATGGAGATGGGCGTTCCTTCTGTCCTGCCCTCAAAAACCCCGGAAAGAATCTCCACCCTGTCGCTCTCGGCCCGTTTTGAGGCAAACCTTCCCCTTCCCGGCCTCCGCCGGTCGAGGTATGCCTGGATGTCCCCCTCAGAAAGCGGGAGTCCCGCCGGACACCCGTCAACTGTTACGCCGAGAGCTTTTCCGTGGGACTCCCCCCAGGTGGTCATCGTAAGTATCTTCCCATAGGATGAACCTGCCATCTTCTGTATTCTCCGTTTTTCCGCCGCTGAGCCTGGTTTGCTGCCCGCCTTAAGAGGCGGGGGACATCCCACACTGTAGTTATTCTTCCGGTACCGGGACAATGACGCAGCAGTTCGGCTCAGCGACCTTGATTTCCCGGTGCTTCATAACCAGGAGCCCGTTGTCATAATCTACCGCAAAAAAGGTGAGGCTGTTGCCCGTGTGATTCACGGCCACAACATACTTTCCATCCGGGAACACACCCACATCCTTGGGATACTCCCCTCCGATGGGAAGGCAGCACCGGAACTTCAGGATGCCCGTGTCAGGATCCCGGTTGTAGACAACGATAGAATTATCCCCCGCATTGCTGCAGTACAGGTGCAGGTTCTCCGGATCCGGGGAAAGCCGCACCGACACCGTCGCCGTCATCGGGCTGGAATAGGCGGGATCCGTCGTCGGGACTGTCTGGATCTTTTCAAATTCCGGCACCCTGGAACCCTCCCTGAAGGAGTACTCATAGACATCGACCACGTTCTTCACCTCGTAGACAAGATAGAAGAACCGGCCGTCATCGCTGAAAACAAACTTGCTGGGGGCCGACTGCATATCGCAGCGGATGGCGTCCACCAGGGACATCTTTCCGTCATCCCGGAAGCTGTATATCTTGACCTGGTCAAGGCCCAGATCGGCTACCAGGGCAAAACGGCCGTCAGGCGTCAGGCCGCCGCAGCTCACATGGGGCCGGAAGGTCCTCTCCGCCACGGTTCCCAGGCCTTTATGGTAAATGCCCTCGACAATATCCCCGACCTGCCCGTCCGGCAGGAGCTTCAGCACCGTCTCCTTGCCGTCATGGTATCCGGACACAAAAACAAATCTGTCCTCCAGGTCCGTGGCGATATGGCAGCCGCGCATGCCCTGGATACTGACTTTATTCATGTGCGCAAGGGATCCGTCCTTCCGGATCCTGAAGGAGACAACGCCCTCATCCGAGATGGAATACAGGTACTTTCCGCTGTGAGACACGCAGAGATAAGAGGAATTATTCACCTCTTCCTCTCCCCGGTACGCAAAACTCCCGTCTTCCGTGTTCACATCATACACGGTAATGCCTTTGGCTTTCCCGTTATAGGTATAGGAACCGACATATGCCATATATTTCTTCTGCATCATAGTCCTCCTGCCTGAATGCACAAATCTGTCTTCAATGTAACACACAAGCGTTCCGCCCGCAACATGGATTACTCCGGCAGTGCCGCCGTATTGTAGCCCGGGATGATGTCCAGCTCCCCGAGGTAGCGCTCCGCGATCTCGTAGACAAAAACCTCCGGCTCCATGTCCAGCACCGCGTCCATATTGAGGTAATACCGGCTGTAGGCTTCCGTCTCCGGAAATGCGTCAAACACGTAGGGAACCATTCCCAGCATAAAGGAATCCCCGGTGATAAACGTCCGGACCGGCATCCTGGCCTCCGGGTTTTCGGCGAATTCCTTCACCATCAGGAACTTGCGCACCGGAATATCCGGATTCTGGCCCGCTGTGACCATGGCGGCGAATTCCTCCTCCGTCTTCGCGGTCTGCTCCGTTATCGTATAACCGGTCAGCTCCCCCGTCCGGTAGGTGGTGGAGAGATATTCATCTCCCAGCTCCACCAGCGTCTGCAGGTCGCCGGCGATCTTTACATCCGTCTCCTCAAAGGCTTTATAATGGGCTTCATAGGGATGGCCGGTCATTTTCCCGATCTCAGAAAGGAGCGCCTCCATCCCGACGTGGCTGCCTATCTCGTTCCAGTGGCAGTCGCCCTCGTAATAGAGATTCATATCCGGATACTGTTCCTTCGCCGCAGTGAGCTCCTCCAGCGGGTACACCACAGGGATATCCGGATAATGCTCCCGCATGTAGTTTTTCAGCTGTATGCTCCGCCCCTCGTTGGCCTGTACGGGGATGGAGGCCGGCATCCATTCCGGATAGACCTCCTCCTTCATCGGCGGGATAAAAAGAACAAACTTCGTCCCCACCGAAGAGAGGTCATCCGCGAGGTTGTGAATATTTTCTCCGATCCGCGACAGCTCTTCTTCGGAAAACAGGTTTGTCCGCTGGTAGGTCTCCAGCGGCTGCCCGTCATTCCCGCAGAAAAAGAGCCACGGATGATGGTCCGAAATAATCACTGTATCGCCGCGCACATTGACGCCTGCCAGGTCTTTATCCCGCTGTTTTGCCGCATTTTCCTGCTTTTCTGCGGCCTGTGCCTGCGCTGCCGCCGCAGGCGCGGTTCCCGCTTCCGCCGGGGAGGCGCCCCCGCATCCCGCCGCTGTAAATATCAGCCCCGCCGCCAGCAGGACCGCTGTTATTCTCCGCTTCATAGCATTCTCCCATCTGATTTATTGCTTCCATTATAATCAATTGGAGCACCCCCCGCAAGAGCCCGCAGAATTCGCTATTGACAGGATGGTTGTATCAGTTATAATGGTTCCAGCGTGTTTATTATTTCTAAACTTTTTGATTAGAAAAATATTTCCTTCAGCAATGCTAAACTTTCAGTTTATTATCTTTAATACAGGAGGCTTCCCGTGCAAATCGGAGAAAAACTTAAACGACAACGAATCCTTATGGGACTGACCCAGGAAGAGCTTGCGGACCGCACAGAACTCTCGAAAGGCTTCATTTCCCAGCTGGAGCGGGATCTGACTTCTCCTTCCATCTCGACGCTCACAGATATCCTCCAGTGCCTGGGCATGACCCTGGGGGAGTTTTTCAGTGAGGAGCCGGAGGACCCGGTGGTCTTCGGCGACGAAGATTATTTTGTCAAGGAAGACGAGACCCTGAAGAATACCATCGAATGGATCATACCAAACGCCCAGAAGCATATGATGGAGCCTATCCGGCTCACCATCGCGCCCGGCGGATCCACGTATCCCGACAATCCCCATGAGGGGGAGGAATTCGGATATGTGCTGCGGGGCAGTGTGGACATCCACCTCGGAAACCACACCTACCGGGCAAAGAAGGGGGAATCCTTCTACTATTCCAGCGATAAGCGCCACAGTCTTTCCAGCCGGTCCGGCGCGCTGATCCTCTGGGTCAGCTCACCGCCCAGCTTTTAAACCATCCTAAGGGGGATTTGAAATGAACCAGAACCTGATTGAACTGGAACACATCACCAAGAGTTACGACGGCGACATTGTCCTCGACGACCTGAATCTCTCCGTCAAACCGAATTCCTTCGTCACGCTGCTGGGACCCTCCGGCTGCGGCAAGACCACGACGCTCCGAATCATCGGAGGGTTTGAAACGCCGGACAAAGGCCGGGTTATCTTCGACGGTCAGGACATTACCAACCTCCCGCCCAACAAAAGGCAGCTGAATACGGTATTCCAGAAATACGCCCTCTTCCCTCACATGAGCATTTCCGAGAATATCGCCTTCGGCCTGAAGATCAAAAACAAGCCGAAATCCTATATCAATGACAAGATAAAGTACGCCCTGAAGCTGGTAAACCTCAAGGGCTTCGAGGACCGGACGGTGGATTCCCTCTCCGGCGGCCAGCAGCAGCGAATCGCCATCGCCAGGGCCATCGTGAATGAGCCGAAGCTCCTGCTCCTGGACGAGCCCCTGGGCGCCCTGGACCTGAAGCTGCGCCAGGACATGCAGTACGAGCTGATCCGGCTGAAGAATGAGCTCGGCATCACCTTTATCTACGTCACCCACGACCAGGAGGAGGCCCTCACCATGAGCGACACCGTCGTCGTCATGAACCAGGGCTACATCCAGCAGATGGGTTCCCCGGAACAGATCTACAATGAGCCGGAAAATGCTTTCGTCGCCGACTTTATCGGCGAGAGCAACATCATCAGCGCCACCATGATCCGGGATGAGCTGGTGGAGATCTTCGGCTGCAAATTCCCCTGCGTGGACAAGGGCTTCGGCAACAATACCCCTGTGGACGTGGTGATCCGCCCCGAGGACATCGACCTGGTGAAGCCGGAAGAAGGCTCCATCACCGGAACGGTGACCCACCTGATCTTCAAGGGCGTCCACTACGAGATGGAAGTCACCTCACCCGACGGTTTCGAGTGGCTGGTGCACTCCACCGACATGTTCCCGGTGGGCCAGAAGGTCGGCATCCGCGTAGATCCCTTCGATATCCAGATCATGAACAAGCCGGAATCCGAGGACGAGCAGGCTGTCAGCGCCCTTGAGGCGGAGAGTGAGCATTTGCCCGTATAATGGATTTCCCGCAAAGGAGGTACGGTTCATTGAACAACAATCTGAAAAAACTGCTGGCCGCCCCCTACATCATCTGGATGATCGGATTCACCATTATTCCGCTCCTGCTGATTGTAGTCTACGGACTGACAGATAAAAACGGTTCACCTACCATTGACAATATCGTCGCCATGAGCACCCCCGAGCACATGAAAGCGCTGCTTCTGTCCCTGGGGCTCTCCGCCATCAGCACGGTCATCTGCCTGGTAATCTCCTACCCGCTGGCCATGATTCTCCGGCGCCGCGGCATTTCCAGCGGAAGCTTCATGGTATTCGTCTTCATCCTCCCCATGTGGATGAATTTCCTTCTCCGGACCATGGCCTGGCAGACCCTTCTGGAGAAAAACGGCGTCATCAACGGCGTCCTCTCGGCGCTTCACCTGCCGAACATCACTATTATCAACACACCGGGCGCCATCGTCCTGGGCATGGTCTACAACTTCCTGCCCTTTATGATCCTGCCCATCTACAGTGTCCTGGAGAAGATCAGCGACGAGACCATCAACGCGGCCCGGGATCTCGGGGCAAACAGCCTCCAGACCCTGCTGCACATCTGGTTCCCCCTGAGTGTCCCCGGCGTCATCAGCGGCATCACCATGGTGTTCGTCCCGGCGCTCACCACCTTCGTCATCTCGAACCTCCTGGGCGGCAGCAAGATTATGCTCATCGGCAATATCATTGACCAGGAATTTACCAAGGGCAGCAACTGGAACCTGGGTTCCGGCCTCTCCCTGGTGCTCATGGTCTTCATCCTTCTGTCCATGGCGCTGGTCAACCGCTATGACAAAGACGGGGAAGGAGGCGCTGCATTCTGATGAAACGCTATTCCCTGAGACAGTTTTTCCAGGATTTCTACCTGGCACTGATCGTCATTTTCCTCTACGCGCCGATCTTTACCATGATCGTGCTGTCCTTCAACAACACAAAGTCCCGCACCGTGTGGGCCGGTTTCACCACGAAGTGGTACTCCGGGATGTTCACCAACGCCGCCATCATGCGGGCCCTCAACAATACGCTGCTTATCGCCCTGATCTCGGCCCTGGTGGCCACGATCCTCGGCACGGCGGCGGCCATCGGCATCCGCAGCATGAAACAGCTGCCCCGCAATGTCGTCATGGCAGTGAACAACATCCCGATGCTGAATTCCGATATCGTGACCGGTATCTCCCTGATGCTGGCATTTATCGCCTTCGGCATTTCCCTGGGCTTCAAGACAGTCCTTTTTGCCCACATTACGTTTAATGTGCCCTATGTCCTCTTGAGCGTCATGCCAAAACTCAAGCAGACCAGCCGCAGCGCCTACGAGGCGGCCCTGGACCTGGGGGCAAACCCGATGCAGGCATTTTTCAAGGTGGTGTTCCCGGACATCCTGCCGGGCGTCCTCTCCGGCTTCCTCATGGCCTTCACCATGTCGCTGGATGACTTTATCATCACCCACTTCTGCCGCGGCGCGGGCATCGACACCCTGTCCACCCTCATCTACAGCGAGGTGCGCCGGGGCATCAACCCGACGATGTACGCCCTTTCCAGCGTAATCTTCGTGACAGTCCTGGTGCTTCTGGTCATCACCAATTTCACGCCGCAGGAGTCGAAGGAGAAAATCTCCCGGATGAACAGCCAGGAGGTGGCGGCCCTCGCCGCGAAGCGCAAGCGCAGCACGAACCTCCGCAAGGCAATCCTCGCCGTGGCGGCGTCCTTTATCCTGATCGTCGCCGGCGCCAGCACATTTATGCGCTACAACGCGGAGCACTCGAATGAACTCTACGTCTTCAACTGGGGCGAATACATCGATGAATCCGTCATTGAGGACTTTGAAAAGGAAACCGGCATCCATGTCACCTACGACATGTTTGAGACCAACGAGGAAATGTACCCCATCATCGAGGCCGGCGCCGTCAACTATGACGTGGTCTGCCCGTCGGATTACATGATCCAGAAGATGATAGAGAATGACCTCCTGACGGAGATCGATTTTGAGAATGTCCCGAACTACAAGTACATCGGCGACCGCTACATCGAGATGTCCAAGGCATTTGACCCGCAGAACCGCTACTCTGTCCCCTACACCTGGGGCACGGTGGGCATCCTGTACAACACCAAGCTGATTGAGGAGCTCGGCGTCGATCCGCCCACAAAATGGGAAGATCTCTGGGATCCGCGCTATAAGGGCGAAATCCTCATGCAGGACAGCGTCCGCGACGCTTTCATGGTAACCCTGAAAATGCTGGGCTATTCCATGAACTCCACGGACGTCAACGAGCTGGAAGCAGCCAAGCGCCTTCTCATCGACCAGAAGCCCCTGGTACAGGCCTACGTGGTCGACCAGGCCCGCGACAAGATGATCGGCGGCGAAGCCGCCGTGGCCGTCGTATACTCCGGCGAGATGCTCTATATCCAGGAGGAAGTGGCCGCCCAGGATCTGGGCTACACCCTGGAGTATGTCATCCCCGAGGAGGGAACCAACCTCTGGCTGGATTCCTGGGTCATCCCCAGGGAGGCCAAAAATAAGCGCAACGCCGAGCTGTGGATTGATTTCCTCTGCCGCCCGGACATTGCCCTCCGGAACTTTGAGTATATCACCTACTCCACACCGAACACCGGCACCTTTGACATGCTGGACGAGGAGCTCCAGGAGAACAAAGCCCTCTTCCCGGATGCGGAGGACCTGGGTGACAAGAGCGAAGTATTCAACTATCTCGGCAGCGATGCCGACAACTTCTACAACGAGCTCTGGAAAGAAGTGAAATCAGATTAACCCGCAGCCGGGAGAAAGGATTTCCCCATGATCATCGCGGTACCCGTAAACGGCAGTGACATCGCCCCCGATTTCGGAAAGGCAACGGAATTCTCCGTCTTCACAACCTCGGTCTTTGACGAGATCGAGGATGTGAGGCTCATCCGCGCCCCCGGCGACGGCCACGAGAGCGC
>ONXW01000285.1 GCA_900321915.1 uncultured Eubacteriales bacterium | reverse complement strand
GCGCCGGCAGGAATACCGATGCCGTGCAGCTTCTCCTCCAGCGCTGCCCGCTCTCCCTCCGCGATGGAAGCCGGCAGGTGGACTGTCACATTCTCCGGGATGCCGGCAAAGGTGTCCGGCTGATAGTATCTCAGGCCGCTGGCATCGTTGGTACCGTCCACCTCATCAATAATATTGTAATTAAACCAGATGTCCGTCAGGGCCGTATTGCCCGCAAGAATGCGGGAGCCTATGCTGTCGCCGCAGTTTCCGCGGAAATACGCCGATGTAAAGTCGGAGTCCTTAAAGGCTTCATCCGCGATGCTGTATACGTTAGCGGTGATCCACCAGTCATCTTCCCGGAACAGGTTGTAGAACGGGATTGCCAGTTTTTTGCTGTCCCCGTGATATCCGAGAATCATGTTATTCTTCGTTTCAAATCCGAAGGTGTCCTCCGGCAGGAAATCCTTTGCGGCCCCAATCCAGGCAATGTCGTCATACCCCCTGGATACAAGGTAGCTGTCCAGGGCGTCGCTCTCCTCGAAGGTGGCATCCGACGGCAGATAGATCTGGTAGCTGAAGGCGGTAGCATTGTAGATGTCTCCCTGAATCTCGGTCTCCGGGTCATAAACGCCGTCCAGGTACAGGCAGCTTCCCTCCATCTCCTCATGGTCGGACGGGAAGACATGCTTCTTCGCATCCTGCAGGAAGACGTAATCCGCCTTGATCGCCCCCTCTCCGATCTCCGCCTCCGGATTCTGGATAATGATGCAGGCGGCGGCGTAGGTGGCGTGAGCGCCGATCTTCGTGACGCTCTCCGGAATCACCAGTACATCCAGTGTGGTGCTGTTGAAGCAGCCCTCCGGAATCTCCGTGATTCCCTCAGGGAGATTGATATACGGCAGCCCGAACATGGAGGAAAATGCTCCCTCGCCGATGCTGCGGACCGTATCCGGAAGTTCGATTTTCTGAATATTGTGGCAGTTGACGAAAGCGCCCTCGCCGATGGCGGAAAGGTCCTCCGGCAGAGCAATCTCGGAAAGCATGGCTCCGTCAAACATATAGGCTGCGCTGATGTCCGCCCCCGCGGCAAAGCTGATCTTATCGAATCCGCTCTCGTCAAAACAGTGGCTGTCATACTCCGCGCCGCTGCCCTGGAAGGTTCCGGTGCCGCTGCCGCTGAATGCGGCTGTTCCCACATAGGAGACGCTCTCCGGGAGAACCACATCCGCAAGCTTCGGGCAGTCGCGGAACGCGTTCTGGTAGATATAGGTCAGGGTCTCGGGGAGCACCACAGTTTCCAGGTTCGAGCATCCCAGGAAGGCATTGTCCTGGATTTCCGTCACGCCCTCCGGAATCACGACCTTCTTCACGGAGGTATTGTTCTTGAAGGCGCTGCCGCCGATATAGACGGTGTTGTAGTCGCCGATGAAGGCGGGAATCTCCACCTCGGCGTCGGTTCCGGAATAGGACCGGATGGAACCGCCGTCGGAGAGAATGCCGTTCACCTCCGCCGTGCCGGGCTGATGCCAGCCGGCCGGGTCAAGTTTTACGGAATTCATCAGGTCGACAAACTGGCTGTTGTCCAGGAAGGCTTTGTAGTCCTCCGGCTGTCCGCCGGTCAGGTCAACGTGCACATTCGCGCACATCTTATCACTGAATTCAGAGAAGAGGTCCATGGAGTAGCGTGTAACCGGTTCCTCCCCCTCTTTCTCAAAGACATGGGGCACGATGACGCCGATCCAGTCGTTGTCCCCGTAGGTGCGGGTGAACTGTTCTCCGCCCTCAAAGGAATCCGCGTGATGCTGCGGGTCCGGATTATACTGGGTGGACATGTTGATGCCGCCCTTCAGTTCCTCGGAGTGCAGGAGGGCCACCATGCTGTTCTCGCCGGTCTTCACGGGCCAGCGGGCCGGGAATGTGGCGGTGATGCCGTTGACGGTGGTTCCCTCGCCGCCGGGTGTCTCGATCACGGAGAAATTGTTCAGGACTGCTCTCACATCCCGGCGGTACAGGATCTCGTAAATGTTCGTATCCTCCGTCGGATTTGCCGCTTCCAGGCGAATCTGCAGTCCGAGCCACTGCCCCACCAGGGTCTCGCCGTAGTCCACGACGATATCCACGCCCGGCGCATCATTCTCATTGGAGGGATGGAGCCATCCCTTGCGTGTATTGTTCGCCCAGACTCTGGCCGGGAAGCCCGCCAGCGTCGCGGGAACATCCTTCGACCAGTCGGTCTTGACGGAATTGCCGTCATAAATGGTGGTATTGCTCACGTTATTGACAACATTTCCCAGAGCGAAATTGTGGGTGCGGAACATGAGCTTCCACTCTCCCGCATCGTCAGTCACCGTGACGCGGCCGATGCCGCCGAGTTCCTTCGCCTGCGCTTCTTCCACGGCGGTCACGCCTTCCGGAAGCATAAGCTTCAGGTTTTCCGCCTCAAATACCTGTTCATGCAGCTCCAGGGTCCCGGTATCCGCCGGAATCGGATTTGCAGGGTCCAGCTCGTTTTTTGCCGGAAGTTC
>ONXW01000100.1 GCA_900321915.1 uncultured Eubacteriales bacterium | reverse complement strand
CATCACAGCAGAATTATATCATTGGACCGGGGTAAAGTAAAGCTAACTTCTCGCGCAGTTCGTCGCCTCCCCGGTGAGAATCTCCAGCCCGTGGGCGAGGGAAGGCAGAATGAATTCCAGGCTTTCCCGCACGGCCTTCGGGCTTCCCGGCATATTGACAATCAGCGTCTTTTTCCGGATGCCGCTGGCGGCCCTGGACAGCATCGCCCGCTCTGTAAAACGCATGCTGTAGGCCCGCATGGCTTCCGGAATCCCCGGGACCATGCGATCGCATACGGCGGCGGTTGCCTCCGGCATAATGTCGCGCTGCGAAAAACCGGTTCCTCCTGTTGTGAGGATCAGTTCCGCAAGGCTTTCATCGCAGATCTCCTCCATGCGCTTCCGGAGCATGTCAAAATCGTCCGGCAGTATCTCCCTGGATACCACCTCATACCCTGCTGCCGTGATCATCTCCTCGATCACCGGCCCGCTTTTGTCCTCGCGCTCCCCGGCATAGCCGGAATCGCTGGATGTAATAATCGCTGCTCTCATTTCTTCTCCCCCTCATATCCGGAGTGTCTCACTCCATCAGGATTTCGTCTCCCTCATGGATCACGCCGCCGTGAAGCACTCTGGTAAATACGCCCTCCCGCGGCATGATACAGTCACCCATTTTTTCAAAAATCGCGCATCCGTGGTGGCATTCTTTCCCTATCTGGGTCAGCTCCAGCACCACTTCCCCGATCCGGAATTTCGTACCGATGAGCTGATGGCGCAGGTCGAAGCCGGATACCACCAGGTTTTCCCCGAAGGCGCCGTCACTCACCTCGGCCCCGCGGTTCCGGAATTCTTCAATCTTTTCATAGGACAGGAGACTGACCTGCCGGTGCCACTTTCCGGCGTGGGCATCTCCCTCGATACCCCAGTCTTCAATCACGACTGCCTCCGGCACTCTTGTCTTCTGGACGCCTTTCTTGTCACTGACGCAGACAGCAAGAACCTTTCCCATAATTCAGCCTCCAATCTGGGACATGACCCGTTTTTCCCGCTCTTCAATCAGGTTGCCGTTCGCCTCAAACTGATGGCAGCGCGGTTTGTTCCGGAGCGCCTCCCTGTAGGCAGCCTGCAAAGCCTGGTCGCTTGCGCCGCCGCGCAGAAGTTCCCTGAAATCGGCGCCGGTATCGTACTGCAGGCAGGTTTTCAGGTATCCGTCCGAGGTCAGCCGCACCCGGTTGCAGTCCTTGCAGAATTTGTGGCTCACCGCACTGATAAACCCGAGCTTTCCCCGGAATCCCGGCACGGAATAGTAATGGCAGGGGCCGTTCCCCATCCGTTCCTTCACCGGGGTAAAGGGACCGAACTCCTTCTCCAGCATCCGCCTGAGTTCATCCTCCCGCAGGGCGGTATAGGTGCTCCCCAGCCCCAGCGGCATCATCTCGATGAAACGGACGTGGATCTCCCTGTCCCTGGCAATCTCCGCAATCCGGACCAGATCCCGGTCATTGACGCCCGGAACCGGCACGGTATTGATCTTTACCGGCATCCGTCCCGCCGCCTCGGCATACCGGATTCCCTCCATGACATCGCGGAACCTGTCCCTCCGGGTGATTCCCTGAAACGTTTTTTCATCCAGGGTATCCAGGCTTATGGTCACGGCATCCAGCCCGGCATCAGCCAGGTCATCGTACATGGACGCAAGGAGTACGCCGTTCGTGGTCATCGTTACATTGTCGATGCCCGGAATCTCTTTGATGCCCCGGACCAGGTCCGTGACCCCGAGCCGCACCAGCGGCTCCCCTCCGGTCAGCTTAATCCGGGAAATGCCTTCCTTCGCAAATATCCGGCACAGGCGCCAGATCTCGTCAAACGTCAGGACCCCGGCGTGTCCCATATCGGATACGCCTTCCTCCGGCATGCAGTAGAGACATCGCAGATTGCACCGGTCCGTGATGGATATCCGCATATAATCGATGGTTCTTCCGTAATTATCTTTCATCTGACAAAAACCCCGCTCTTTCCGCCGGATTTTTTCTCCAGGTGGATCTCATTCATCTCCATCCGCTTATCAATGGCCTTGCACATATCATATATGGTGAGAAGCGCGGCGCTCACGCCTGTCAGCGCTTCCATCTCCACGCCGGTTTTCCCGTCGGTCTTTGCCGTACATACAGCTTTGATCTCCAGCCGCTCCTCATCGATCTCAAAATCCACGCTGCAGCCGGTCAGCGGCAGCGGATGACACATGGGAATCAGCTCAGAAGTCCTCTTGACTGCCATGATCCCCGCAACCCGGGCCACACCAAGGACATCACCCTTTTTTACCGTGCCGGCCAGGACGGCATCCATCACCGGGCGGCTCACCCGGATTTTCCCCGACGCCGTCGCCTCCCGGTGCGTCACCTCTTTTCCGGTCACATCCACCATGATGGCATTGCCCCGGTCATCAAAATGATTCAAACCGTTTTCCATACCGTTTCCCCCGAGTGTTTCATTTTTCAAAAAATAACGCCATCCTATTATAGCACAGCGATGCGCGGTTTCCTATCAGTATTTCCGATGCCGCCCCGCAAAACTGCCTGAAGCGTGGATATCCGCTCCTGTATCAGTTTCTCCTGAGGGAACAGCTATGCCGTCCTGTGCATCCTCCGCACAGGAAAAGGGCGGCAGTTTCCTGCCGCCCCGTGTGCAAGTACTATTCAGGTTTTACAATCAGTTGAAGCTCTGCTCTG
>ONXW01000102.1 GCA_900321915.1 uncultured Eubacteriales bacterium | reverse complement strand
GAGCCGTCCATGGGCCTTTCCCCGATTCTGGTGAACGAGATTTTCGATATTATCAGAAGCGTAAACGAGGCCGGGACGACGGTGCTGCTGGTGGAACAGAACGCAAAGAAGGCGCTCTCTATCGCGAACAAGGCCTACGTCCTGGAGACGGGCAGCATCACTCTCCGGGGAGACGCGAAGGAACTGATGAATGACGAGAGGATCAAAAAGGCCTACCTGAGCGAATAGACGGGCGTTCCGCGCTTTACACATAGTCTGAAATCCTTTATAATTGAGGTATGATTACTGTCAATTATTCTGGTTTGCAAATAATTTCTGTATCACAAATACCGGGGAGAAAAGACTATGAGATTAACATTTATCGGTGCGGATCATGAAGTGACAGGAAGTATGCATTTCCTGCAGTCAGGTGGAAAGAACATCCTTGTGGACTGCGGCATGGAGCAGGGACTCAACCTGTATGAGAATGTTCCCCTGCCTGTAAACCACAGCGAGATAAATTATGTATTTCTGACGCACGCGCACGTTGATCACTGCGGGCTGCTTCCCCTGCTGTATGCGAAGGGGTTCCGCGGGCAGATCTTTGCGACGCGTGCGACTTCTGATCTCTGCGACATCATGCTGAAGGACTGCGCGCACATCCAGGAGCAGGAGGCGGAATGGAAAAACCGCAAGGCCATGCGCGCCGGGAAACCGTCGGTGCCGCCGCTCTATACCATGGCTGACGCGGAAGGGGCCCTGGGACTGTTTGTTCCCTGTAATTACGCCGAACAGATCAAGGTGACGGACGGGATTGCCATCCAGTTCACGGATGTGGGGCACCTGCTCGGTTCCGCCTCCATCGAGGTATGGCTTGAGGAGAACGGTGAGGAGCGGAAGATAGTCTTCTCCGGCGACCTGGGAAATAAAAACAAGCCGCTTATCCGGAGTCCCCAGTATACGCACCAGGCGGACTACATCGTGATGGAGAGCACCTACGGCACCAGGTTCCACAAGGGAATCGGCGATGACCATGTGGCAGCCTTCGCGAGGGTAATTAAAGAGACGCTGGACAAGGGCGGCAACGTGGTCATTCCGGCATTCGCCGTCGGCCGTACCCAGGAGATTCTCAACTATATCAGGATCATGAAGGAACAGGGTCTGGTGGAAGGGCACGAGGATTTCCCGGTCTACCTGGACAGCCCCATGGCCGTGGAAGCCACCGAGGTGTTCCGCGAAAACCAGATGGACTGCTACAATGACGAGGTACAGGATCTGGTGAAGAGGGGAATCAATCCCTGCTCTTTCCCGGGACTGCACCTGGCGGTCAGCAGCCAGGAGTCCATGAATATCAACAACGACAAGGAGCCGAAGGTGATCATATCCGCTTCCGGCATGTGCGATGCGGGACGCGTGCGGCATCACCTGAAGCACAATCTCTGGAGACCCGAGTGCACCATCCTGTTCGCGGGCTACCAGGCGGTCGGCACGCTCGGGAGAAGCCTGGTGGACGGCAGGACCGAGGTAAAGATCTTCGGAGAATCCATCGAGGTTCTGGCGCGGATCGAAAAGATCGAGGGTCTGAGCGGACACGCGGACCAGAACGGTCTGCTGGAATGGCTCGGCAATTTCATGAACCATCCGGATCACGTATTTATCGTCCACGGGGATGACGAGGTGACCACGGAATTTGCGGATCTCGTCAAGGAGCGCCTGGGATTCAACGCGGACGCGCCCTTCAGCGGGACGGAATTTGACCTGATCACGGGAGAATTCATCAAGGTGACCGAGGGCGTGCGGATCGAGAAGGATGTGACGCCGTCCGGCAAGGCCCAGCAGGTATTTGGCGACCTCCTTGCCGCCTGCGAGCGCCTGCGCAAGGTTATTATGCACAACAAGGGCGGGGCCAACCGGGATCTCCAGAAATTCGCGGATCAGATCAATAAGCTGAGCGACAGGTGGGACAGATAGAAGAAAAGGCGACAATATGCATGTAGTGATTTATACTGACGGGGCCGCGCGGGGTAATCCTGACGGCCCCGGCGGCTTTGGAGCGGTGATACAGTATACGGACCCGAAGGGGGTGCTCCACGAAAAGGAGCTATCCGGGGGATATGTCAGGACGACCAACAACCGGATGGAGCTGATGGCTGCCATAGCGGCCCTGGAGGCCTTAAACCGCCCCTGCGAGGTGGACCTGTGGTCGGATTCCCAGTACCTGGTAAATGCTTTCAACCAGCACTGGATAGACGGATGGATAAAGAAAAACTGGACGCGGGGAAGGAATGACCCGGTCAAAAACACAGACCTCTGGAAGCGGCTGCTGGCTGCGATGGAGCCCCATCAGGTGGCTTTTCACTGGGTCCGGGGCCATGACGGGCATCCGGAGAATGAGCGCTGCGACCGCCTGGCGACATCCGCGGCGGACGGAAGCAGCCTGATGACGGACCCGGGGATGAGCGTCTGAGAAAACACCGTGCGGCGAAGCAAAGCGGCCTAAAGACTTGCGAAATAAAAAAGGCTGTGCTAATATAACTCAGTGTCGGTATCCCCCGTTTCCTGAAACGGGGGATACCTGTGGATCGAATATCAATTTTCCTAAGGAGGAGATACATCGTGCAGTATCGCGGCGTAAATGAACTCAGAAGAATGTTCCTTGAGTTTTTTGAGAGCAAGGGACACCTTGCAATGAAGAGTTTTTCTCTTGTACCACATAACGACAACAGCCTTCTTATCATCAACTCCGGTATGGCGCCCCTGAAGCCGTACTTCACAGGCCAGGAGATCCCGCCGAGGCACCGCGTAACTACATGCCAGAAGTGCATCCGGACAGGTGATATCGAAAACATCGGAAAAGACGGCCGTCACGGGACGTTTTTCGAGATGCTGGGCAACTTTTCCTTC
>ONXW01000268.1 GCA_900321915.1 uncultured Eubacteriales bacterium | reverse complement strand
CGGTTTATCCTGATGGTCTTGATCAGGGGTCAAAGGAATATACCTATGCGCCGATATTCCTTCGCCGTGCAGCGGAGATCATGGGCGCGGACGCCTTCCGCAGCTTCCTGCATGATATCTGCGAAGCCGGCTCAATGAAGATCATTCATACAGGAGAGATCCTGAAGATCCTCCGGTCCTATAATGACAGCCCGGAAATGAATGAACTGCTTGAGTTCTACTTCGATAAGAATTCGGCACATTATAGTTATGACGCGGAAGAACCGGAGACAGAGGAGTTTGTGTATACAGAGGAAAACGGAAGCCTCACGCTGACCCGATATGCAGGCTCGGAGGAAAATCTCGTGATCCCTTCAGAGATCGACGGCAAGCCTGTAGAGGCAATCGGGGAAGCCTGCTTTCAGGGAATGCTGTATCTGAAAAAAGTGACGGTACCGGAGGGCGTGAAAAGCATCGGAGACTATGCCTTTGAATGCTGCAGCGCGCTGGAAAAAGTATATTTGCCCGAATCACTCATCAGCATCGGAGAAGGAGCATTTTCCGGCTGTGCCCAGATGGTGATGGCAGATCTGCAGGACGGTGTGGAGAGTATCGGAAAAGGCGCTTTCCTGTTCTGCAGCTCTCTGTTATTCGTGCAGATGCCGGCGTCTTTAGAAGAGATGGGTGAGTTTGCGTTCGCGGATTGTTCCAGCCTTTCCAAGGTGGTATTCAGAGGAAATGAGATTACGGCGCTGCCTGACCGGGCCTTTCTTGACTGTTCTTCCATAACTCGTTTCGTGATTCCGGACAGTGTGAAAAGCATCGGGAAGAGGACGTTTAAAGGCTGCAGCAGCGTTGTTTCAATGTGGTTCCCCGGACAGGTGACGGAGGTTGGTGAATACGCTTTCGAAAAGTGCGAAAAGCTGGCCAGCCGGCCGCTGGAAGGTGATTTCATGCCGGAGAATGCCTATTTTGGCTGCAGTCTGATCTATACGGAGGAAAGAAAGCCGTCAGAAGACAGGCAGGAAGAAGATCCGCAGGAGGGCGGACATGACGCATCCGAAAACACAGCTCTTTCAGGATCAGAGGCGGAGGACCAGCCGGATGAACTTCAGGCGGCCGGATCTCTTGCCGGTGAAAAGAGCATTTTCAGGGAAGAGGATTATAAGGATTACCGGTCGATTTCCAATGATGAATTCAATGACTGGAGCGAGAAGTATATAGAGTACTCTAAAGAACATGGCGCCGCTGTGAGCATGGATCTGATGCCCTATGTTTACGCATATAAAGGGGAGACGATCCCGCATTATATGGGCATGACGTCTGTACAGAATCATGATCCGGAGATGCTGAGCAACGCGGCATCGAGTTTCGGAGACGATTTTGAAGACATGTACCTCATGATGGATCATGGCCTGTCTGTCGAGCTTTCACGGGGAGTGATGATGGAAGATCTGATACTTTACAGCGGCGTTTATGACAGCCAGCTGATGGCTGCGGCGGGGACGGACGAGGTCCCGACCGTGGATCAGCTGATCGCTTCCATAGGAAATACATTTACGGATCCGATCATGATCAGTACGACCACGGATCCGGAGGTCGCGAGCGGCTTCGGCGACACACTGTTCGTCATCTATGCCTCAAAAGAGAGCATGGAAAAGCTCGGAGCGGTCAGTATTGACAGTCTTATGCATACTATGGAAAAAGAGATCCTGATGAATGCCGGAGCGACCTATCTGATTCTGGACGTGGGTATCATGGAGATCCCCGGTTACGATTCCGATGGAAACGAGACTGTGGAGTACAAAAACTACGTAAAATTAAAACTTCTGTGAGGCTGTCATGAAGATTTCCGCTTCTGTAGCCTCGGTTATCCATTTGCCGAAAACTTCAGATTCTTTGGAGGCGATATATCCCAAATCTTTGTATACGAGTTTCTCCAACAATGCTTTGCTTGGAATATTTGTCTCATCTGTAAAACTGATAAATTCCCAGGTCGGGTATTGGTGATTTCTGTATATAATACTTGAAGGATACACCGAAAATGGTGCATCCTTCAACCATTGTTATTCCGTCCGCCTTTTATATATTAGTATGTCCATGTCTGACAGCGAAGCAATATCCTTCGGAATGACAAGCTCATGGAAGTGATCATAGAAGATCAATTTATGGCAAAGGTTGGACACTCCTTGCACGTATCTCCATGCGGATCCCCTTCACCTAAGCAGCAATACTTAGTGCCATGACCAACAACGATACATGCTACTGACCCGCCGTCACCGCCGGCAGCGCCCCAACCAATGCCGACACCATAGCAGACACCGGCGCCAAATCCGCCGCCCTTGCTTCCTGCGATCTGCTTAAGCTCTTCTTCATCCATTATTTCATCTGTGGATGCCAGATTGCCTATATAGTCTTTTAATTCCTCATAGCTGGCGGAAATGCCATATTCCTTCGCAACCGGAAGAAGCACACCGTTGAACACTGCCTCTTCGTTCTCCTCGCCGGTGTAAGCTTCCGCCGCCGCTTGCAGTTTAGCCTTAAATGATTCGTCCGTTTTCAGTAATTCCTCAAATTTTTTGATTCCTTCATTCATATACGGG
>ONXW01000198.1 GCA_900321915.1 uncultured Eubacteriales bacterium | reverse complement strand
TACTGAAAGCAGTTCTATATGCCGGAGGAAAACTATGAAAAAAGTGCTGGGATGCCTGGGGTATGGATTGCTGCTGCTCTTTGTCACAGCAGCGGCCGTGTTCGGCGTTTACGCTTACAGGAAATATATGCCCACGAAAGAGCTGGCCGACATGGACAGCCTTTACGGGACCAAGCGGGATGACGGAGTCCTGATTTATTTTAATTATGAGCGCCAGGAGGCGGAAGGGCGCCTACTGGACGGGAAGGTGTACCTGCCGGTCTCATGGGTAAACGAGAATCTCAATGAAAGGTTTTACCATGACGCGCGGGAGCACCTGCTCCTGTACGCGCTGCCGGAATTTGTCGAGAAATCCGGCACCGACGCGCGGGATTCCGAGGGCGGCCCTGTTTTTGTCGAGGAGGGGGAGGATACCTGGCTTTCCCTCACGGAGACAGAGCGCCATACGGACCTCCGGACAAGATGCTATCTCGAGGACGGATATCCGAGAGTGTACATCGAGAATACGAAGAACGCCTTCACGGCGGCCTCGGTGAAAAAGGACACTCCGGTGCGCGTGCGCGGCGGGGTCAAGAGCCCGGTGATCACCACGGTGCCGAAGGAGGGGGAAGTAATTGTCCTGGAAAGCCTGGAGAACTGGGCCGAGGTGGTGACTCCGGACGGCTGCATCGGGTATCTCCAGATGAAACGGCTGGAGGATTTCCGGAACGAAGAGCCGGTGAGCACCTTCGAGGAGCCGGTTTACAGCCATATATCCCTGGACAGTAAGATTATCCTGGCATGGCACCAGGTGACGATTACAGCGGCCAATACCTTTATCGGCGACCTTCTCGGCAAGACGAAGGGAGTCAATGTGGTATCCCCCACCTGGTTTGCCCTCAAGGGCAATGAGGGGGATTATGTCAGCTACGCCGAACGTTCCTACGTGGAGCGGATGCACAGCAGGGGGATCCAGGTGTGGGCCCTGGTAGATAATTTCGGGCATGATTTCAGTTCCGACGTGGATGTGGAGGAGATACTGTCCAGAACCTCCGTCCGCGAGAAACTGACGGAAAGCCTGGTGCGGGACGCGGAAGAGCTGGGGATCGACGGAATTAACCTGGATTTTGAGATGCTTCCGTCATCCGCCGGCGTACATTATATTCAGTTTATCCGTGAGATGTCCGTCGCCTGCCGGAAGGCAGGGCTGATTCTCTCGGTCGACAACTATGTCCCTGCCTCGTACAATGATTTCTACAATATCCGGGAGCAGGGGATCGTGGCGGACTATGTGATACTCATGGGTTACGATGAACACTATGCGGGCGGGGAGGCAGGATCCGTGTCTTCCATCGGTTATGTCCGGAACGCGATAAAGGACGCGCTTGAGGAGATACCGAAGGAGCGGGTCATCTGCGGCGTTCCGTTCTACACCCGCCTGTGGACCGAAAAGGGCGAAAGCACCACGTCCGAGACGGCCGGAATAGCGGCCGCGAAGGAGTGGATCGCCCGTCACAATGTGGAGATGGAGTGGGATGATACCTGCGGCCAGTACTATGGCAGCATCGGGACAGAGGACAGCCTCACGGAGCTCTGGCAGGAGGAGGAACGATCCCTGGCGCTGAAAATGCAGGCCATTAAGGAAGCGGATATCGCCGGGGTTGCCGGGTGGAAGCTTGGTATGGACAGCCCGGAAATCTGGGATTCCCTCCAGTGGGACAACTGATAAAAAAGGAGTATTGCCTATAGATCGGAAGAAACACGGACAGATAGAAATGCAGATCAACAGAACGATAAACAGACAAGACTTAAGATAATGACTGTGGGGGTATCCGCAAATCGGCGGGTATCCCCATTTTCCTTTACTTTTTCCAAAATCTATATTAGACTATAAGATACTGTAATTTCAGGAAACTGCAGAGAATAGAAAGAAGTGCAAGCATTGATTACCAGAGTTTTGAAGGTTTCGGACGCGGATCCGTTTACCGGGGAGGATATGCGGAGCATCCGCCTTGCGGCGGAGGTTATCCGGAACGGCGGCCTGGTCGGTTTCCGGACCGAGACGGTCTACGGGCTGGGCGGGAACGCCCTGGACGCGGAAGCTTCCGGGCGCATCTACGCGGCGAAGGGAAGGCCCTCGGACAATCCCCTGATTGCCCACGTCTGCGACATGGACATGGTAGAGGAGATCACGGAGGAGATCCCGGAGACGGGAAGGAAGCTGGCGGAGGCCTTCTGGCCCGGGCCGATGACCCTGATTTTCCGGAAAAATGACCGTGTCCCGAAGGAGACCACCGGCGGGCTCGACACCGTCGCGGTGCGCATGCCTTCGGACCGGCAGGCGGCGGAGCTTATCCGCCAGGCAGGCGTACCCATCGCGGCGCCCAGCGCCAACACCTCCGGACGGCCGAGCCCGACGAAGGCGGAGCATGTCTTCCAGGACCTGAACGGGCGGATAGACATGATTCTCGACGGCGGGCAGACAGGCATCGGGCTGGAATCCACCATCGTGGATGTGACGGAAGAGATTCCCGTACTGCTGCGCCCGGGTGCCGTCACCATGGAGATGCTCAGGGAAACCGTGGGAGAGGTGGGAATCGACCCCGCCATCACGGGACCGGTGGGCGCGGGCGTGCACCCGAAGGCGCCCGGCATGAAGTACCGCCATTATGCCCCGAAGGCGGACCTGACGCTGGTGGAGGGCGAGACGGAGAAGGTGGTTGCCCGGATCCGCGAGCTGGCGGCGAAAAAGGCTGCCGCAGGGAAGAAGGTGGGAATCATCTGTACGGATGAAACCATCCGCCGTTATCCTGCGGGCAATGTCCTCAGCATCGGCAGGCGGGATTCGGAGGAATCCGTGGCCCACAACCTGTACGCGGTGCTGCGGGAATTCGATGACAGGGGCACGGAGTATATATTCTCGGAAGGGTTTCCGGAGGATCACCTGGGACAGGCGATTATGAACCGGCTGAACAAGGCGGCCGGATATCATATAGAAAAGGTTTAGAGAAGGAGTTCAGAGATGTTTGATTTTAATGACCCGAGAAGCAGGAAGACTATTTCTGCTGTTATTGTGATTATTGTTGTCGTTGCCATGGTCGGCGGCATGGTGATTGGTTCCCTGGCCATCTTCCACTGATTATGCCGGAAAAAGTATTCCGCAGGCGGGAGTGTGCCATCGCCCCGACGGCGGGTATCCCCCGGCCCGGGGACAGCATCCTGATTGCCGGGACCTGCGGTCTGTACGGTGCGGAAGAACTGGCAAAGCGGAACCGCAGCCTTTTGCGGGAACATTTTCCGGAAACAGTCACCGCGCGGTGCTGCAGGCTGTACGCCGAATGCGACAGGAGGCTTTTGCCCGGGACGCCGGAGGAAGTTTCCTTCGGGAAAGAGGCGGGGCTTACGGCCGTGTGCGTGCCTGGGGACGGCGGGATTCTCGCCGCCCTGTGGGACCTCTCCGCGGCAGCGGGGTGCGGGTTTGAGGCGGATCTGCGGAAAATCCCCCTGCGCCAGGAAGTGATTGAGATCTGTGAACTGCTGGACCGGAACCCATACCGGCTCAACGCGAAGGGGTGCCTTCTGATGACAGCCGGAAACGGCGAACAGGCGGCAGCTGCCCTGGGCGGCATGGGGATCGGATGCAGTGTTGTCGGATGGATGGACCGGACGAAGGGGAAGAAGCTTCACAGCGGAGAGATACTGACGTATCTGGATTTCCCGGCGCCGGATGAGATGAACAGGCAGTAAAAGGGATAAAGGAAGGAACGATATGAGAGAGAAGATTCTGGCAGTGCTGGAAAAAAACAGCCGTATCAGCCCGAAGGAGCTGGCAGAGCTCCTGGGAGAGCGCGAGGAGGATGTGGCCCGCGAGATCGAGCAGATGGAAGAGGACCGCGTCATCTGCGGCTATCACACCCTGATCAACTGGGAACAGATGGAGGAGGAGAAGGTTGTCGCCCTGGTGGAGGTGAAGGTGACCCCCCAGAGAGATATGGGATACGATAAGATTGCCGAGCGCATTTACCAGTATCCGGAGGTGACGGCCCTGTACCTGATGTCCGGCGGATTTGACTTCACCGTTATCGTGGAGAGCAAGTCCATGCGCGGCGTGGCTAATTTTGTCGCTGAGAAGCTGGCCACCATCGGCCCGGTGCAGAGCACTGCAACTCATTTTATCCTGAAAAAGTACAAGGACTACGGCACCATTATCTGTGACGAGCCTAAGGACGAAAGGATGCTGGTGATGCCGTGAGAAACCCACTGTCAAAAACAATTACCGGAATCCAGCCATCCGGTATCAGAAAATTTTTTGATGTAGTCAGCGAGATGGAGGGCGCCATCTCCCTTGGTGTCGGCGAGCCGGATTTTGACACGCCGTGGCATATCCGCGAGGAGGGAATCTATTCCCTGGAGAAGGGCCGCACCTTTTATACCTCCAACGCGGGCTTAAAAGACCTGCGCGTCGCGATAGCGGAATACTTCCGGCGCAGGCTGGGCCTGACCTATGACCCGCTGAAGGAAGTAGTGGTGACCGTCGGCGGCAGCGAAGCCATCGACCTGGGGCTCCGGGCAATGCTGGATCCGGGCGATGAGGTGCTGATCCCGCAGCCAAGCTATGTCTCCTACGTGCCCTGCACCATCCTTGCGGGCGGCGTACCGGTGCCGATCGAGCTGAAGGCGGAGAATGATTTCCGCCTGACGAGGGAAGAGCTCCTGGAGAAGATCACGCCGAAAACCAAGGTCCTGATCATGCCGTTCCCCAACAACCCTACGGGAGCCATCATGGAAGAGGATGACCTCAGGGCCGTGGCGGAAGTGGTGGCGGAAAAAGACCTCTATGTCATCAGCGATGAGATTTACTCCGAGCTGACCTACAAGGGGGAGCATGTCTCCATCGCCCAGATGCCGGGCATGCGGGACAGGACCATACTTATCAACGGCTTTTCCAAGGCGTACGCCATGACGGGATGGCGCCTCGGATATGCGGCGGGCCCGCGGGAGATTCTTTCCCAGATGGTGAAGATTCACCAGTTTGCCATTATGTGCGCCCCGACCACCAGCCAGTACGCCGCGGTGGAAGCGCTGCGGAACGGCGACGAGGACATTGCCCAGATGCGCGAGGCATACAATGAGAGAAGGCGGTACCTGGTTTCCGAGCTCCGGAACCTGGGGATGGACTGCTTTGAGCCTTTCGGCGCCTTCTATGTATTTCCGAGCATCAAGCGGTTCGGCATGACGTCGGATGAATTTGCCACAAGGCTCCTGATGGAGGAGAAGCTGGCCATCGTCCCGGGCAACGCCTTCGGCGACTGCGGCGAGGGATTCCTCCGGATTTCCTACGCCTACTCCCTGAAGGACCTGAAGAAGGCCCTGACAAGGCTGAAACGGTTTGTGGCCAGGCTGGACGCCGAAGCGGCGGCAAAGGAATGATGAATATTGTGCTTTATGAGCCGGAGATGCCGCTGAATACCGGAAATATCGGCCGCACCTGCGTGGCGGCGGGGGCAAAGCTGCATCTCATCGGGCCTCTCGGGTTCCGGCTGGACCAGAAGGAAATCCGGCGCGCGGGGCTCGATTACTGGCCGCACCTGGACTATGAGGTTTATATCGACTGGCAGGACTTTCAGGAGAAACACCCGGGACAGAAGATCTACATGGCCACCACGAAGGCTTATCAGGTATACACGGACGTGAAATACGAGCCCGGCTGCTACATTATGTTCGGGCCGGAAAGCCGCGGGATACCGGAGGAGATCCTGGTGGAGCACGAAGAGACCTGTGTGCGGATTCCCATGCTGGAGGAGACCAGGTCCTTAAACCTGGCGAACTCCGCGGCTGTTATCCTCTATGAGGCCCTTCGCCAGAACGGATTTGAGAATATGCAGAAAACCGGGCAACTTCACCGGCTGTCCTGGAAAAACCGAAAGTGAGATCAAAACACTACTTTTGATGGATGACCGGGAAAATGCCTTCGGCTATACTTGAGACATAACAAGTCAGAGAGCATGACCGGCTGTATCCGTCGAGGGGGCGGGACAGCAATAACAGAAGGAGGGGCCGGAATGAACGGTATATTCGGAAAACTCAGCAAAAAGCAGCTCTACGCTCTTTGCGGCGCTGCGCTCGTTATTATCTGTGTCGGGATTTTCTTTGCCACAAGGAAACCGCAGGGCGGGGTCGACGATGAGGCGCCGTTCAGGAAAAAGCCGAAAGCCATGGGCGCGCCGTATATTGACCCGACCGTCATGATGCAGGGCGCCAATGCATGGCAGGGTGTGAACTACCAGTCGGCGGCGAGACAGGCCCTGGATCTTGTCAACCAGCAGAGAGCAGGCAGCGGCCTCGGTTCCCTCACCTGGAATGACAACCTTTCCTCCTGCGCGATGATCCGCGCCACCGAGCTTCCCGCAAGCTTTTCCCACACCAGGCCGAACGGCGCGGACTGGTACACCGTCTGCGCTGACATCATGTACGGGGAAAACCTGGCGTACGGGTATAACAACGCCAGCGGCGTTGTGACCGGCTGGATGAACTCCCCGGCTCACCGCGCCAACATCATGAACGGCAGCTTCACCACCTGCGGCATCGGCCTTTACGAGGCCGGCGGCACCTGGTACTGGGCTCAGGAGTTCGGATACTAAAATATAAAGAAGAAAGCCCTTCCGGGCACCGGCTGTGCAGAACACAGGCCGGAGCCGGAAGGGCTTTTTTGGTTCCTGAAGGTTATGGCTATTACAGATGGCAGGCCGCGATGTTCCCGTCTGTGAGGGCGCCGTCCCCGGTGCCCTCGGCCTC
>ONXW01000001.1 GCA_900321915.1 uncultured Eubacteriales bacterium | reverse complement strand
GTGGTGGTGCAGGAGCAGATCCTGAAGCTTCTGCAGAAGGTGAACAGGGAGAAGGGCGTGGCCGTCCTGTTTATCTCCCACAACCTGAACGTGATACGGCGCATCTGTGAGAAGGTCCTGGTGGTGTACCACGGCGAGATTGTGGAGCAGGGCCCCATGGAGAAGGTCATGTACCACCCGGAGCACGAGTACACGAAGCACCTGGTGGCGCGGATCCCGAAGCGCGACGTGTCGGGGGCGAAGACGGACGTGATCCTGAGCCTCGACAGCCTGAACGTATTCTATGACGTGCGGGGGAGCATTTTCAAAAAGGCTTCGAAGAAGCACGTGCTCCACGATATCACATTCACCCTGCACGAGTCGGAGATCCTCGGCATCGTGGGGGAGAGCGGCTGCGGCAAATCCACGCTCTCCAAGGCGATACTGGGCCTCCATAAAAACTATACGGGCACCATCTGGACAAAGGAAGGCCTGCGCCCGCAGATGGTGTTCCAGGATCCCTACGGGTCCCTGAACCCGGCGAGAAAGGTCGGGTGGATCATGGAAGAGCCGCTCCGGGTGCGGGGTATCGCGAGCGCCGAGGAGCGGAAGAAGATGGTGAAGGACATGCTGGAGGACATCGGCCTGGATGAGAGCTTTGCCGGCCGCTATCCCTCCGAGCTTTCCGGCGGGCAGCGCCAGAGAATCAGCATCGGGACGGCGCTTCTCATGGATTCGAAGTTCCTTATCGCCGACGAACCGGTCTCCGCGCTGGATGTCACCGTCCAGTCGCAGATCGTGAAGCTCCTGCTGGACCTGCATGAGAAGAAGCAGATCGCCATCATGTTCATTTCCCACGACCTGGACCTGGTCCGCCGCATCTGCCGCCGCACCCTGGTCATCTACCGCGGCGAGATCGTGGAGGCGGGGCGTTCCGAGGATGTGTACGAACAGCCGGTGCACCCTTACACCCAGTCCCTCCTCGCCGTGACGAAGAATATTGACGACGGCACGGAGGCCATGTCCGCCCTTCCCGTGAAAGTGCCGGACGATTACCCCGGATGCCCATTCTACCCGCGCTGCAGGGTAAGGATGAAAAAATGCCGGGATTCAAAGCCTGTACTGGAAAACCTGGATAAGCGGCACGTGGCAAAATGCTTCCGCGTGGCGGTGACGACGGAGTGACGTGACAGGCTGACCGGAGAAAACAGATGAAATACCAGAAGACGGTTATTCTGAAAGACGGCAGGACATGCTGCCTGAGAAACGGTACAGAGAAGGACGCGGAAGCGGCGCTTGCCGCTTTCGTGCTGACCCATGCGCAGACGGACTTTCTCCTCTCGTATGTGGATGAGTTGAAAACGACCGTGTCCGAGGAGGGGGAAATGCTCCGCGACGCGGAGGAGAGCCCCCGCCGGGCGGAGATTCTGGCAGAGGTGGACGGCAGGATCGCGGGACTTGCGGGACTGCACCCCCTCGGGGAGAAGGAAAAGACAAGACACAGGGCAGAGCTGGGCATCAGCATCGACCGCGCCTTCTGGGGCAGAGGAGTCGGCAGGGCCCTTCTGGATTCGCTGATCTGCCTGGGAAAAAGTGCCGGGTACCGGCAGCTGGAGCTGAGTGTCCTGGCGGAAAACCGGAGGGCGATTGAACTGTACCGGAAAGTGGGATTTACCGAGTACGGCCGGAATCCCAGGGGATTCCTCCTTCGGACGGGCGTCTTTCAGGAGCTGGTCATGATGCGGTTGGAGCTGGATGACTGACCGGGCTGTAAAGGCCCGGAGAAACTGAAAAAATAACCGGATCATTTTCCGCAGAGGGGAATGATCCGGTTTTTTTGTGTTTTCCGTGACGGGAATATCTTCAGGTCTCCCGGAGGCTTTCCAGGTCCCGCAGGAAACCGGGATAGGAGATATCTATACAGTCCCCGCCGGTAATCTCCGTGGGGCCTTCCGCAGCCAGGGCCGCGACTGCGCAGGACATGGCGACGCGGTGGTCCCTCCGGCAGTCAATCCGGGCGCCCCTGAGCGGATTCCCGCCCCGGATGACCATCCCGTCTTCAGTGGGGTTGATGTCCGCGCCCATGGCTGTGAGCGCCTCTGTCATGGCGGCGATGCGGTCGGTTTCCTTCACCCTGAGCTCCCGGGCATCCCGGATGACGGTGGTGCCTTCGGCGAAGCAGGCGAGGGCGGCGATCACAGGAAGCTCATCGATGAGGGCAGGGATCTCGTCCCCGCCGATCTCCGCCGCGCGGAGCGGTCCGGCCTGCACGAAGATATCCGCCGCGGGCTCGCCGGACACATCGCGGCGTTTCTCGATGGAGAAGACAGCCCCCATGCGTCTGAGCACCGGCAGGATGCCGGCCCGCGTGGGGTTGATTCCGACATTTTTTACAAGGATTTCCGACCCGGGAACGAGAAGTCCCGCGCAGAGGATAAAGGCGGCGGAGGAGATATCCCCCGGCACCCCGATGTGCTGCGGGAAAAGCTTTTCCGCCGGCTTTACGGTGACGGTCAGGCCGTCCCGGGAAATATTCGCGCCGAAGGCAGCGAGAATCCGTTCTGTGTGATCCCGGGAGAGGGCCGGCTCCGTGACGGAGGTTTCGCCCTCCGCGAAGAGGCCCGCGAGCAGGACGGCGGACTTCACCTGGGCCGAAGCCACGGGGGAGTTATGCCGGATGCCCCGGAGCGCTCCGCCGGTCACGGAGAAGGGGAGGCAGCCGCTTTCTTGTTCGCACACAAAGGAAGCCCCCATCCGGGAGAGGGGGGTGATGATCCGCTCCATCGGGCGCCTCCGGATGAGCGCGTCCCCGGTCAGACGGGAGGTGAACGGCTGTCCGGCCAGGATTCCCGAGATCAGCCGGGCAGTGGTGCCGCTGTCGCCCGCGTCCAGGACCTCCTGCGGGGCCCTGAGGCCGTGAAGGCCCCGCCCGCGCACGAATACCTTTGCGCCGCCGTTTCCGGAGGGCACGGCGGTGATGTCTGCGCCCAGCTTCCGGAAGCAGGATATGGTGGAGAGGCAGTCCGCCCCGGCAGGGAAGCCGTCAATCTCCGTCACCCCCTCCGCCAGGGCGCCTGCCATGACGCAGCGGTGGGAGACGGATTTATCCCCGGGGACCGTGAGTTCGCCCCGGAGGGAGAGCGCTGGTGTGATAATCATAGATAGATGCCTTTCTTATACGGAAAATGCGCACGGCTTCGGCCTGCAGGGCGCAGGCGGTTAATTCCGGCTGTCCGAATGGGCTGAGAGCCGGAAATTGAAGCTCTCCAGGCGCTCCACGGCGAAATCCATGCTTTTCTTGTCGTAGAAGCTGATGCGGAGCGCGTACTCGTCCATATCCCTCGCGTTATTGATGCCGATGTTGCGGATATTGATGCCGGAGGCCGCCAGGATGGAAGAGATGATGGCAATGGCGCCGGGCTCATCCTTGACATCCACGAAGAAGGAGTAGGAGGGTATGAGCGAACCTTTTCTCGTGCTCGCGAAGCTGTTCCGGTAATCCCGGGATTTCGTGAACAGGTCAAAAACCGCGCCCTCGGTGCCATTTTCCAGGTCCCGCCGGATGGCGTCCAGGGAGCGGGTATACAGGTCCAGCATCTCCAGGATGGGGCCGCGGTTGGTCATGCAGATCTGTTCCCACATGACGGGGGAGGAGGAAGCGATGCGGGTGATATCCTTGAAGCCGCCCGCCGCCATGCTTTTCATGTGCTGTCCCTCGTCGTCGGAATCGTGCACCAGGTTCACCAGCGCCGCGGCGATAAGGTGGGGCAGATGGCTGATAGCCGCCACAACCCGGTCATGGGCGCCGGGCTCCATCAGGAGCGGGATGGCGCCGAGATGGCGGGCGATACCGACGATGCGGTCTGTCAGCTCCGGGGGCGTCTCGGCCGTGGGAGTGACGATATAATAGGCATTTTCCAGGAGATGGTCCGTGGAATACTCATAGCCGGATTTCTC
>ONXW01000037.1 GCA_900321915.1 uncultured Eubacteriales bacterium | reverse complement strand
TTCATTGCCGGCAGAACGCCGCATCTCAGGACCGGCCTCTATGGATCTGCCTTCATCATCAAATTCATCAAGATCAAGGATCACAACCCCGTTCTGAAAACCGGAATTTCTGCCCTCAGACTCTTTCTTTTTCTGATCTTTTTTTCCGCCTGCCATAGATTCTGCCTTTCGTTAAACCTTTTCCGCGTGGATCCTTTCCGGGACCATACGCCATGTTCGTAAACTAAGAATACCGAATATTATAATTATACCCTCTCCCTGAGATAAATGTCTATCTTCCAATTCTGAATTTCCCGTTCTCACAAGCAGACAGATGCCATTTGAGGGATATGTGCAAAAACCCCGAGAAACCCCCTGTCCCATAAGACTTTGCATTTCCCAGGCCGGAGGATCAAAGCTCCCGGAAAGCCCTGATGATCGGCATGAGCGGATCAGAGACAGTTGGAAAGCGCTGCTGATCGGTCAAAAAAGGACCTCGGGTTTTTCGTGAACCCTCGGTCCTTTTTCTATGAATGGAACTATGCTTTTTCAATCCTCCTCAATCAGCTCATGCTCAGAGGTATTACGTCGGGCTTCCATATCAGCTGCGGCTCTCCGGAGCCGTTCTATGTTCTTAGAGCTATAGAATGGATCTGGAACGATTTCGAATGGGATCCGCATTTCACCCGACCGCCCTGTCGACCCACTCCAGCTCGTAGCAGTCTTTTTCCACGCTCAGCTGCTGCCTTGCGAGCGCCAGATAGGCCTCCGCGGGCTTTTCCAGTTCTTTCAGCAGGATTCCGCGGTCCCGCCCGTCTTCTGACAGGTGTTTTTTCAGGTATCCTTTCAGAAGGGCGACATGTCCCTGCTCTGTCTTATGGCCCAGGCGGCTGCTGAAACGTTCCGCGTTCTGAAGATGGCGGAGGGCTTCGGCTTCCTCCCCGTCCATGGCATCAAACAGGGCGAGGAACGCGCTGTTGATCCCCCTTCCGGTCAGGCCCCAGAAAGACCGGAAAAGCTTATCCGCTTTCCGGAATTCTTTCCTGGCTTCCCCGTACGCTCCCCGGGCAAACAGGGTCTGTCCCAGCATGACATGCAGTACCGCCGCGCTGTTCGCCTGCTTGTTCGCGAACATATCTACCGCCAGGCGGAGTTCTTCCTCCGCCCTCTCATACTCTCTCCTTTTCCTGAGGCTGTCACCCAGGTATCCGTGGGCGTAGGCAATATTGTCCGCATATTTCGGCATTTCCCCCGAGAACTGCTCAAACGTCTTCCGGGAGCGGTCAAGGAAGCTTTCCGCCTCCCCGTATGCCCCGGTCATGACGCAGCAGGCGCCGAACAGCCGCTCATAAAAGGCTTTTTCCATCTGCATATTATTTTCTTCCGCCAGCCGGTATCCCTCCTGCAGATGCAGTCTCATCATGTCCGGATCCACCGTCTGCATCCCCGCATAGGCAAGCTCCCGGTGCACCTGCAGGATCCTGCCGGTATCCGCCGAGGAATCCGAATGCCTGAGCAGTCTTCGCATCGCGCCGCAGCCGGTCCTGTAATCCCCCTGGTAGATGGCGAACCGCCCCCGCAGAAAGAGGAGGTCCTTTTCCAGCCTGTCGAAAAACACCTCATCTCCGCCCTGAAGCCTGCACTGCTTCACTTCCTCCGACAGCGCCTCAAACCCGGCCAGAATGCCCTGCTCCGTGGAATACTCCCCGGAAAGCGCCGGAGGCACCGCCGGCGCTGTGCCGTAGTGAAAGTCTGTGTAAAGTTCAAATTCCATCAGGTCGCAGTGCATGTTTACATAGGTTTCCAGGTTTTTAATCCGGTATTCCAGGCTTTTTTTGCGGTTCCCCCCGCCGGAAAAGTGGTTTGCCAGCTGTGTATTCATTTCCAGCTCTCCGGGCTTTGCCTGCTTCTCCAGGATACCCGCAATCTGCAGGTGCATGAGCCTGCGGTGCGCGGGGGAAAGCTTCTCGTAGACCGTATTCCGGAACCGGGGACTGACAAAGGACAGCATGACCTCCGGTTCGCTGTTTGAGATTCTCAGGATATTTCCCGATTCCAGCTCGCCGCACAGATAGAGCAGCTCCATCGGTTTTTTGTCGAACAGTTTTTCCAGCAGGGAAAACGGGGCCCCCTCCGGGAAAAAGGACAGGACGTCCATAATCTGCTGTGTTCCCGGAGAACCCAGGGATTCCGGGACCTGCGGAAGAATCGGCCCCCCGTCCGCGGCCCTGTTCCACTCCTGGAGAATCCTGTAATACAGGGTCGTGGTTTCCTTCATCGGGCGGATGCCCATTTCCTGTATCAGGGAATTCCGGAGACGCAGATAGATTTCCGCAGCCTTATAATACAGCTGCCGCTCCCGGTAATTTTCCATCAGCTGGATGACAATATCCTCATCGTATGGTTCCTTCCGGAGGTATTCCAGATAGCTCCGCTCCATTTCCTCCCACTGTTTTTCGAAGGAGTCCCGGAGGATGGTCTTTTTCTTCTCATGGAGATACAGGTCGCGTATATATGTGCGGACCTGCGCCTGCCACTCGTCGAATCCCTCGGCCTTTTTCACATCAAAGCCTTCCAGGAAAATCTCATTGTTTCCCTTCTCCAGCCCCTCCTGCCTGTCTTCATCTACGTCGGTTTTCCATTCCAGTTCGGGATTCGGTATCAGGCGCCCGCCTTCATCCGCCACCAGAAGGCTTTCCCCGCAGGCTTTGCGTATCAGGTAAAGAATATTGCGGAGGTTCCGGAACACATCCTTCCGGTTTCCGTTCCAGAGCAGGAAAGCCGCGTCGCTTTTTGTCACTGACTTCCGGTAAACGACATAATACAGCAGCGCTTCCGCCTTCTGATAGTGTATCCGCAGAGTCCGGCCATTCACCGTGACAGACGGCCGTCCCATCATTTTCACCGTCACACTTCCACGAACCATGCGCTCATTCCCCCGTCTTCCGTTTTCTTCGAAACTATACCGGTATCCCCTGTCCTCTCTTCTCTTCCCTTCTCCTGTCTGTCCCGGCAATCTTTTTTTCTATTATAGGGAAAGATTCCCGCCGCACCAGTTCCGCTGACTGCGTTTACATGCGGAAATGACACTTTTGTGACACCTGCCGTCTTATACTGCACAGATAAGGGGATATAATGCGGTTCCGGGGCATTTTCCGGACGCGAAAAAAAGTAAAGGAGAGTATACTATGCTGCAAATCATCACCAATCCTGTGTTTGTCTCAGTCATCGTCATGGTTGTGCTGTGTATGCTGAAGATGAACGTCTATGTCGCTATTATTGTTTCCGGCCTGCTCTGCGGCCTCATGGGCGGACTGAACCTGGTGGATGCCGTAAAGCTCTTTATGAGCGGCATGGGAGGTAATATCAACTCCATGTTCAGCCGTCTGTTCCTCGGCATGGTTGCCGTCACCCTCACATCCTGCGGTGTCGGCGACGTACTGGCGCCGCGGATCGTCAAAACGCTGGGAAAGAAATCCTGGCTCCTGATGATCGGCATGCTCATCGTGGCCGCCTGCTGCGAGACCGTCGTTACCCTGGGCGCCGTTTTCACAACCATCCTTATCCCGCCGCTTCTTCCCGCATTCAATAAGTTCAACATCGACCGCCGCAAAGTCTGCACCATCATCATGTGCGGTCTCCAGATCGGTTATGTCTGCATTCCCATCGGTTACGGCAACCAGTTCATGGATATCGTCGCCGGCGAGATGCTGAACAACGGTGTGGAAAATGTTTCCGTCAATACTGTAGCGAGCGCGAATATCCCCATCATCCTTGCCATGCTGATTGCGGCCGGACTGGTCATGTTCATCTACCGCAAGCCCCGTATCTATAAGCCCGTTCCCGGCGTCACCGCGCCCGCGGAGGGTGAGACCGAGCTTCCGGAAGGCGAAATGCCGAAGTGGGAGCTTAAGCACATCCTCGCGCTGGTGGCCGCCCTCTCATCCGTTGTCGTACAGATCATCACCGGATCGCTGCAGATCGGCGCCATGTTCGCCGTGGCCCTGCTCCTCCTGTTCCGCGTTGTGAAATGGAAAGAATTTGATGATGTCGCCATCGCCGGTATGATGCGGTTCGCGTACGTCACCTTCGTACTTATGGCAGGCTGCGGATTTGCCATGGTCAGCAAGACGGTCGGCGACGTTCCCGGCCTGGTAGACGCCACTGTGGGCATCCTCGGCAGCAGCAAGCTGATAGGCGCGATCATCATGCTTCTCCTGGGCCTGGTCGTAACCATGGGTATCGGTTCCTCCTGGGGTACCGTGCCGATCGTCGCGGTTATCATGGTTCCCATGGGCCTCCAGATGGGCTTCAGCATCCCGGCCATCATCATGATGGTTTCCGCAGCGGCCGCCCTCGGCGATGCAGGTTCTCCCGCATCCGACGAGACGCTGCTTCCGACTGCCGCGTTCAATGTCGACGGACAGCACGACCACATCTGGGATACCTGCGTTCCGTCCTTCATCTGCGTCAATGCGCCGATTCTTGTGGTATGCTCCATCGCCGCATGCTTCATGTAATCCATTCCGGGTATGCTCCATCGCCCCGCGCTTCATGTAATCCATTCTAAAGAAAGAGAGGACATCCCATGTATCAGTATAAAGAGTACCAGCATCTCACCGTCACAAGGCAGGGCGCAGTCGCCAAAATCATGCTCAACCGCCCCAAGGTCAGGAACGCCATCAGCGATGTGACCCTGGAAGAGCTTGACAGCGTATTCCACGAGGTAGAGCGCGACGACGACGTCAAGGTCGTTATCTTCGGCGGGGAAGGAAAAGCCTTCTGCTCCGGCGTGGACCTCTTCGCCCACGCTTCCGAGATCAAAAACCATGTTCCCTCCGAGTGGCTGGTGCATTTTGACCGTTTCTACCGTGTCGGCATGACCATGTTCCACCTGAAGAAGATCCTCATCTGCGCCGTTCACGGCGCCGCCTTCGGCTTCGGCTTCGACCTTGCCCTGGTGGGCGATTTCACGCTGATGGCGGAAAGCACGGTTCTCGGCCTTACGGAGAATGACCGTCTCTCCGCAGACATGATGATGATGCTTCCCTATGTGACGAGCATGAAAAATGCCAAGCGCCTCATGTTTATGTATGAGAAGCTGACCGCGCAGGACGCGCTGGAGATGGGTCTGGTCAATAAGCTCGTCCCCGACGACAAGCTGATGGAAGAAGCGGAAGCATGGGCCGCCAGGCTCGCCGTTGTTCCCTCCATCACCCTGGAGCAGAACAAGCGGGCCATCAATCACGCCTATGACCTCGCCGGCCTCAGCCAGGCCTTTGAATTCAACATGCATACCGGCGCCCACATTGAGCAGAGCGCCGATCCGGTCGCCCGCGCGGAGCGCAATGCCTTTATCCTTGAGCACGGCGTGAGCGCCTGGTTAAAGCAGCACAATGAAGAGATGGCAAAAAAAGCCGCGGAGCAGGAAAAATGACAAAAGCGCTGAGTGGAATTACCGTTATTGACCTGACAGAATCCGTCGCGGGCCCCTACTGCACCATGATGATGGGGGATCTGGGCGCGGAAGTAATCAAGGTAGAACCGGCCGGAGGCGATGTCCTCCGGTCCTCTGCCCCGCTGGTCAACGGGGGAAACCCGGTTTTTACCGCATTTAACAGAAACAAAAAGAGCATTGTCATCGATCTGTCGCTGCCCGAAGGCATTTCCCTGCTGAAAAAGCTTCTCGCCGGCGCGGACGTTCTCATCGACAGCTTCCTTCCCGGAACCATGGAACAGATGGGCCTGGATTACGACTCCCTCAAAGAGGAGTTTCCGAAGCTTATATGCGCCTCCCTCACGGGGTTCGGGCCGGAGGGTCCCTATCGCGGCCGTCCGGTATATGAAGGGACGCTGCAGGCGGAGTGCGGCATGACCCAGTCCCTTGTCAATGACAGCAAGGGAACGCCGTACTATGTGGGCGGCAGGCTGACGCAGTACGCCAGCGCGTACTTCCTCCTGACCGCTGTCCTCGCGGCTGTTCACCAGTCCCGCGAGACAGGCCGGGGCCAGAGGATCGACGCCAACATGTACGGCTCCCTCCTGGCCATGTTCTCCCTGCCCATCAACGACTATGTCTTCAACGGCGTGGAGTGCCCCATCGACGGCAACGCGCCGGAAGGCTTCATCCGTTCTTCCGACGGATGGCTCCGCATCACATGCGGCGACCAGCCCATCTGGGAGCGCACCATAAAGCTTCTCGATGACCCGGTCATGAATGAGCCCCGCTTTATGGAGGCTTCCGTCCGCAATGAAAACAGGGAGCTTCTGCTGGACCGCATGGAACAGTGGTCCCTGAAACGCACTTCCCGGGAAGCGGTGGAACTCTTCACCGAAGCGGGAATCTCCGGCGGCATTGTCCGGACCTTCAAAGAGCTCCGCAGCGATCCGCACCTTATCGCCAGAAAGAGCTTTGTGGATATCGACGTTAAGGGCCTCGGCCCCCTTCCCTATTTTGCCAGCCCCTTCCGCATCCGCGGCATGGAAACGGAATACAATCCTGCCCCGGAGGCCGGGGAGAATACGGAGGAGATCCTCTCCTCGCGTCTCGGCCTGGGGAAGCAGGAGATCGCGGACCTGAAGGCCGGAAGCATTGTCGCATAAGGAGGCGCCGGAATCTATGAAAAAAGCACTGGAAGGACTGGTTGTCCTTGACTTTACCCGATATATCGCCGGCCCGTATGCCGCCTATCTTCTCGGCCATCTGGGCGCCTATGTCATCAAGGTGGAAAAGGCTGTCGTAGGCGATGATTTCCGCCTGTACCCGCCGTTTTACAACGGGGAAAGCCTGGCTTTCCCAAGCTACAACAGCACCAAGCACTGCGTCAGCATGGACCTGCGCAACGACCGGGCCAAAGAGATCCTGAAGGAGCTTCTGCCCCACGTGGATATCCTGATGCAGAATTTCCGCGCGGGCACCATCGAAAAAATGGGCCTGGACTGGGAGACGGTGCACAGCATCAATCCCCGGATTATCATGGCCAACAACTCCGGGTTCGGCCAGGACGGGCCTTACTCGAAGCGCGTCGCCTTTGACAGCATCATCCAGAGCGAAGGCGGCCTTATCAACTCCGTCCTTGAGGCGGGCGCTTCCCGCCCCTGGTATCCCGGCGGCAACAACAGCGACCACATCGGCGCCCTGTGTTTTGTCAGCGCCATCCTGGCCGCCCTCAATGAGAGGGACCGGACCGGCGAGGGACGGTATCTCGAAGTGGACATGATGAGCGCGGTTACCGCCATGTTCTCCCCTGAGCTCAGCCTCTCCCGGGCCACGGAAGAAAAGCTGAACCCGGACGGTCTCTCCGTCTGCGGGTACTACCGGGACCGCGGTGGGAAATTCGTGCACATCTCCTGCCCGAAGTGCCTGGTCGGGAAGTTCCTGGAGCTGACGGGGCTTTCTCCGGAAAATGATGCCTCTGCCGTTCCCTCAGAAGAGGACATCGCTGCCTGGGTCCTTCCGCAGGAAGGTCCCGCTGTCGTCTCCCTTCTGGAAAATGCAGGCATCGGGGCGGCTGTCGTGAAGGACTACAAAGACATTATCGCCGACCCGCACGCGAAAGCCTCGGGCGCTTTTGTCGAGCTGGACGTCCCCTACGTGGGCAAAGCGTCCTACCCGGCGGTCCCATTTTCCCTCTCAGACTCCCCGCTGGAATACGGGAAAATCCCGAAAATCGGCGAGGACAATTACGAAGTGCTGCACAGATTCCTCGGCATGGACGAGGAGACGGTAAAGAAGCTGACAGAGGAAGGCGTCCTCTATCAGGGAGAGCACGCCAGATGGAAATAACCTGCAGGGGGACAGCTTACAGGAAGGGAAGAAATGAGCATCGACACACAGAACATCTCGCCGGAACCCTTTGACCCGGAAAATGAGCGGAATGCGCTTTTCGGCCTGACGGAGGAGAGCAGCTCGGAGGACCGGAAGCGCGTCATCTTTGAGGCGTGCGCGAAGACCCGGGTCTTCAGCGTCGTCACGCGCTCCGTGCACACGGGGATGCCGCATTCCCGGCTTCTCTCCTTTTACCTGCTGCCGGACGGAAACCTGTATTTCGGCACCGCCCGGGGAAAAAGCGGCTATGAAGACATGAAGGCCGACCCCCGTGTCACCCTCACCGGAACCTTCTACGAGGGCGAGCGGCTCAGGGCCTACGGGATAAAAATAAGCGCCACCGTCGAAAAAGCGGCGGATCCGGACATGATCGCGGAATACTGGCGCATCAATCCCGGGACGAAAAAGATGTATATCAAGGGGCCGGAGCTGTTTGAGGTGATGGTCCTTGCCCGCGGCGAGGGGGAATTCTCCCACGTCTACACCGCCGGCCATATCGCGCGCATCCGTTTCGGATTCGGGGGAGAGGAACCTTCCCCGCCGAGATACTCCATCGACGCGTCCGCCTGCACGCAGTGCGGCGCCTGCGCTGAGGCCTGTCTCACCGGGACGATCCGCAGGACGGCGGATGGACAGTATTTCATCCGCTATACGGACTGCCTGGAATGCGGAAAATGCGGGGAGGTCTGCCCGTCGCCGGGCGCCGTCCGCGTCTTCTGCGACGGGCTGGATATGCCTTATAGGAAATAATACGAACCTGAAAAGAGCCGGGAAAAGCAGAATCAAATCTGTTTTTCCCGGCTCTTTTTATCATTATCCGGCGACAATTCCCCCGCTTCTGTCGCGGCGGAACTGTTCAGACTTCCCGCAGGATCTCCAGCACCCGCTTAAATTCCGGCAGCGGGTCCAGCGCTATCATTTCCCTCGTGGGCGCTGTCCTCGAGTTGACCTTCGCCGCGAGGAAACGGTTCCTGATGAAGAAGTCCGCGTGGTTTTCCCTGAGGCTCATCCACATCTCCCCGGTGGTATATCCCGCCAGGTTCTTAAGCTTCCGGAAGAACTCCGGCCCCGGGAGGG
>ONXW01000103.1 GCA_900321915.1 uncultured Eubacteriales bacterium | reverse complement strand
CTTGGAAATCGCAGAATATCTGTAAGTTGCCATACCGGATTACTCCTTATAGCCTACATGGACTGTTTCTTTACATAATCCTTGTCTTTCGCGTAATGCAGTGCCGTGGGCCTCGATACCTCCCCTGTGCGTACAAGTCTTGCCAGGGCCTGGTCCATGGTCTGTCCGCCCATGGCCGCGCTGGTGGCGATGGCATTCGCGATCTGGGGCGTATTGCCCGTGCGGATATGGTTCCGGATGGCGTCCGTCACCAGCATCATCTCGCAGGCCAGGGCCCGCCCGCCGGTTTTCTTCGGCACCAGCTGCTGGGTCAGGACCGCCTGGAGGCACATGGAGAGCTGCAGCCTTATCTGGGTCTGCATCCCCTCGGGAAATACCTGGACCATACGGTCTATGGAATCCGAGGCGCTTCCGGTGTGCAGGGTCCCGAATACCAGGTGTCCTGTCTCCGCCGCCGTGAGGGCCGTCTCGATGGTGTCCCTGTCCCGCATCTCACCGATGAGGATGACATTCGGATCCTCCCGCAGGCTGGCCCGCAGGCCGTCCGCGAAGCTCCGGGTATCCCGTCCGACCTCCCGCTGGTTGATGGCGCAGAGGTCAGGTTTGTAGATATACTCTACCGGGTCCTCCAGCGTCACAATATGGTCCTTCCTGGTGTGATTGATCCGGTCCAGGAGGGCCGCCAGGGTGGTGGACTTTCCCGATCCGGTCTCACCGGTCACCAGGACGATTCCTTTGTGAAGATCCGTCAGCGTCATAGCCGCCGGCGGAAGCCCCAGGCTGTCCAGGTCGGGAATGGTCTGCCGCAGAAGGCGCAGGGCCGCGGAGGGCACGCCCTGCTGCTTGAAGATATGGATACGGCAGCGGTTCCCCGCAAAGGTGTCCGCCATATCCAGCTCCCCGACTTCATCAAACACATGATACTGGTCTCCCGCCAGGGTTTTTGCGTACGCAACGCAGTCATCCGCGGTAAGCGGCTCATCGGTCATATTTTCCAGCTGCCCGCTCACCCGGTACTTGGGCGGAAGCCCGCAGATCAGGTGGATATCGGACGCTTCGGCGGCTTTTGCCGCTGATACCAGCTGTTCTATCGTAAGCATAGATTCTACTCCTGTTTATCAGTCCGCCGCGTTAATCACGCGGTTGACCTCTTCGACTGTGGTGACGCCTTCCAGCACCATCTGGGCGGCATTCTGCTGCAGTGTCACATAACCTGAGCCGGGCGCGGACAGGACCGCGTCGATCTTCGCGCGGTTCGCGCCGGAGGAAATCAGGTCCCTCAGCTCCCGGCTGATGATAAGAATCTCAAAGACAGCCGCCCGTCCCTTGTACCCGGAATCATAGCAGTCCGGGCATCCGGTTCCCTTATAGAGAATCCTCTTCTGTCTCGCGGGAAGCCCGAGATCCTGCAGTTCCTCCTCTGAAGCTTCATAAGCTGTTCTGCAGGTGGGGCAGATACGCCGCACCAGCCTCTGGGATATGACGCCCTTCAGGGCGCTTCCCACCAGGTAGGGCTCCACGCCGATATCTATCAGTCGCTCTATGGTTCCGGCCGCGTCGTTGGTATGGATGGTTGAGAGCACCACGTGGCCCGTAATAGCCGCGCGCATGGCGATCTCCGCTGTCTCGCCGTCACGGATCTCACCGACGGCGATGACATCCGGGTCCTGACGGAGAATAGCCCGGAGGCCGCTCGCAAAGGTCATGCCGGTCTTCTCGTTGATCTGCACCTGGTTGACGCCTTCCACGTTGTACTCCACCGGATCCTCCAGGGTTACCAGGTTCACCTCCGGGGTGTTCAGCTCATTGATCATGGCGTACATGGTGGAGGACTTACCGGAACCGGTAGGTCCCACGATCAGCAGCACGCCGTTCTTCATGCGGATAAGCCTGCGGTATTTTTCCAGGTCGGCGCCCGCAAGGCCGATGGCTTCCGTGCTCACGATGCCGCCGGACTTATCCAGCAGACGGAGCACCACCTTCTCCCCGTAAACGGTGGGCAGGGTGGAAACACGGAGGTCAATGACCCTGTCCTTCACATTGACATTGAACCGGCCGTCCTGGGGAATCCGCCGCTCCGCGATGTCCATGCCGCTCATGATCTTGATGCGGGAAAGGACGGAAGCCTGCAGCTCCTTCGGGATTGTCAGGGTCTCATGCAGCACGCCGTCGATCCTCATCCGGACCTTCAGGTCCGTCTCATGGGGCTCGATATGAATATCACTGGCGCGGTCATTGACGGCGCGCTCAATGATGGAATTGACCAGACGGATGGTCGGGGCGCTGGCCGCGCCCTCCTCCCCGATGACGTTGGCCGCGAAGGATGTCTCCACCTGGGCGGCGGTTTCTCCCTTGGCTGCGGCCTCCCGGCGCATCTCCTCGATGGCCTTGGCCGCGCCCTCATTGCCGTACAGGATCTGTATCGCGCGGTCCACGGCAGCCGCGGTGGCAACCATCGGGACAACGCGCTTCTGGACAGCCTTGCGGACCTCCTCAATCGCGTAGAAGTTCAGCGGGTCCTGCATGGCCAGGTATACCTCATCCCGGACCACGCGCACCGGCACTACCTGGTACTGCCGGGCGATATTCTTGGGGACCACCTGGGCAAGTTCCGTCGGGATGTTCATCTTGGTCAGATCCACGAACTCGATGCCCAGCTGCAGCTGCAGTGCTTCGATAAGCTCATTCTCCGTGATAAAACCGTGTTCCTGCAGGACAGTACCGAGACGCTTGCCGGTTCCCTTCTGGAGGGCAATCCCCTCCTCCAGCTGCTGTTCCGTGAGCATTCCCGCCGAAATCAGGAGCTCGCCGAGCCTGAGGTACCGCTGCTTCGCGGCGCCTGTCTTTGTCTTATTGTCTGCTGTAGCCATATCTGTCCTTTACCCTTCCCGGCGGATGCCGATCACGATGTGGTGGTCGTCGCTGCCTCTTGTTCGAATGGTCTGCAGATGATAGGGGACAATGCTGCCGTCCACATTTCTCCGGTAGGACAGGCTCTCTGTCCCCTCGCTCCGGAGCCATTTCATCATATTCTCTTTCCGGAGGACATCCTGCACCTTCGCGAAGTCTTCCTCCGTCACATCCTTCAGGATCTTCTTCCCGGCGTCGCCGTAGAAATCATCGCCGCCCGGCCGGATCTGCAGTCTTCCGTCCGGCCCGGAATAGAATTCCAGATAGAAATCGGTCACCATATCCACATAGAACATACTCTCAAAATCGCCGGACAGGGCGCTGGAGATGCTCATGTAGGTCTTCCGGATCGACGGGATCCGGTCCGCGGCCTGGCCCTTCCGCTCCAGCAGGAAGGCCTCAAACTCGCTCTCCGGCAGAGGCTTCGAGAAATAGTAACCCTGGATGAGGTCGCAGCCCATGGCCTTGAGCACAAGATACTGCTCCTCGGTCTCGACGCCTTCCGCCACCACCGGCACGTGGAGATAATCCGCGATGTCGATGATCAGCTCGATCATGCGGACATCCCTCTTCTCCCCGAAAGCGCTGCGGATAAAGGTCATATCCAGCTTCAGCGCGTCGATGGGAAGATGGGTCAGCATGCCGAGGGAAGAATAGCCGCTTCCGAAATCATCCATCTCGATACGGAATCCCATGCCCATGCCACGGAGCTCCCTGGCGGTGGTGAGAACCTGCTCGGAATCGCCTGTGTAAGCCGATTCTGTCAGCTCCAGCACGATATCGTCCGAATTCAGCCGGTAGGTGTCCAGGATATCCCGGAAAATCTCCTTCAGGTTCTGCATCAGCATATCAATGCGGGATACGTTGACGGAAATCGGGATGGAAAAGCCCAGCTTATCCTTCCACCTCCGGATGTGTGCCGCGGCTTCACGCCACACATAGGTATCCAGCTCCAGAATCAGTCCGTTCTCTTCCAGAAGCGGGATAAACACGCCGGGGCTGATCATGCCCAGCTCCGGATGATCCCAGCGGACCAGCGCTTCGGCGCTTGCCAGGAGCGGTTTGTCCGGCCGGATGTCGAACTTCGGCTGGAAATAAACCAGAAAACGCTTCTTCTCGATGGAATCGTGGAAGTCCTCCAGCAGCCTCTCTTTGTAGACCGCCATTTTGCCCATCTCGTCATCATAGACGCCGACGGCGTTCGCAAAGCTGCTCCGGACCGTATCCGAGGCGATCTTTGCCCGGTCAAACCGCCGCTCGATATCCATATCCTTATCCACATCCGAGTAGACGCCCATGCGCAGGCGCACGCGGTTGGAGGCGCCTTCCCCGCTCAGAAGGTCCTCGGATACCCGCTCCAGCACATCACTGTAATCCTCCCGGTGCGGACAGTAGACCAGGAAAGTGTCGGCGCCCTTGTGGCATCCCACTCCGCCGATCTCGCGGGAGACCTGGCGGATCCGCTCACCGATATTCCGGAGCACGGTGTCGCCGTACGCCTTGCCGTAACGCTCGTTGATCAGGTGGAACCGGTTCACATCCAGCACCAGTGCATCCATCTTCATGTCCCAGTAGTGCTGGTCAAACATCTTCACATAGCGGTAGAAATAGTCAATATTGAACAGCTTGGTCAGGCTGTCGCGCTCCGTGGACCGGATGATGCCCCGGTTCTCTGAAAGCTCGATGCAGCGGTTGACCCTGGCCAGGATAACCTCCGCGATGGGGTAAGGCTTTGAGATAAAGTCCATGGCGCCCAGCCGCAGGCATTCCAGCTCCGCCTCCTGGTCCGCGGTCAGCACAATCACCGGGATCATGCGGAGATCCTCGTCGCTGTTCATCAGCTTCAGGACCTCACGGCCGTCCAGAAGCGGCATCATCAGGTCAAGCAGCACCAGGGCAATGTCATCCTTCCTGGTGCGGAGATACTCCATGGCTTCCTCGCCGTCGGCGGCATAGAGAATCTCAAAACGGTCGCCCAGCACCATGCCCAGCAGCTCCCGGTTGATAACCTCGTCATCCGCGATAAGCACATGTCTCCGGATATGGATGATGGAATCATCCAGCGTCAGGGCCTCCTCCGACTCCTTCTTCTCCTTCTCAACCCTGGCGGCCTCGGACTCATCATCTCTCGTGACAGCGCCCAGGCTCTTCAGCACCTTCTTCTCCTGGTACATTCTCTCGTCCGCCCGCTGGAACACATCATGCAGATTGTGATCCTTTTCGGGGTCAAAGGTTGCCAGGCCGCCGGATACCACCGCGTCATTGGAAGCAATGTGCTCCGCGGAACGGTCGTGCAGAATAGTCATCAGGTCATTCCGGACCACATAATCGCGGCCGCTCAGGATAGCCACAAATTCATCCCCGCCTATGCGGAAGACCGGAGAATGCTGGAAAATGTCGCAGATCATGGTGCATGCCCTGCGGATATAGTCATCGCCGGCTTTGTGGCCCAGCGTGTCATTGATTTTCTTTAAGCCGTTCACATCGCAGACCACGACAGCGAATTCCTGGGCGTCGCCCTCCGCGATTCCGGCATTGATCTCACCTTCCCGGACTATCCAGGCATGCTTGGAACGAACCCCTGTCATAGGATCCCGGTTAGCCAGCATCTCGCTCTCTTTGGAGCGCTTATTCAGGTAAATATGGTTGGTCATCATGATGATGAGCGAAAAACCGAACATGCCGATGGCCATGAGGATCGTCCTGGTGTTGGCCCCCTCCAGCCGGTTCAGCACTTCGATGACATACGAGCCGGCACCGCTGCCGCCTGTGCCCTGTCCGCTCTCATAATACTGCCGCACGGTGTCTATTGTGCTGCTGTAGCTGGCAAGCATGGACTGCCGCATCCACATGAGGGATACCGTCAGCACCAGGGCCAGCAGGGCGATCCACACACTGATAGAAGAACCGAAGCGTTTCTTTTTATCCCTCGCCAGGATGGTGCGGAAAAACAGGAATCCGAATACACTCCAGACAATAAACAGGAAAAATGTCTCCGTGGCGAGCGTTCCCTGCGTGAACAGGTTGGGCAGGAGGAAGATCGCGCCCAGGGCAGACATAAGGATAAGGCCGGCGCGGCCCGACCACATTTCCCTGGTATCCTCCATGCTTTTGGCCATCGTCATGGTACAGGCGGAGACAAAACCATAGATCAGCACCGCGCCGATGGTGGTGACATCCACGGTCCAGCCGATGACAGTCCGCCCTGCAAAAGGAACAATGCAGGACATTCCCGCGACCAGCATCACTGCCTTTGCCGGTATGCCGTCCTCTGAAAGCTCCGCGAACTGCACCGGAAGGACCCTGTCCTTTGCCAGGGCGTAAAACAGGCGGCTGAGCGCTGTCATGTTGCCGATCAGGCTGGTGATGACCAGGGCCAGCAGGGAAATCATCAGGATGAGGACGCCCGCGTCTCCCAGGTAGGTGTGCGCCGCGTAGAATGAGGGCATCGCCTCCAGCCCGCTCAGGCCGTCAAGGTTCCGGATATACTCCAGCCAGCTGCCGAACCGTTCCGGATAAGCCGTCACGGAGAGAAGGATCACCAGCGCATACAGCAGGGTTGTAGAAACCACGGCCGCCACAAGCACCCGGAAGCTCTTATTATTCGGGAATGAGAATTCCTCCGCGTAATGGGAAATGCTCTCGAATCCGATAAATGCCCAGGGAGAGATCACTGTGATCTGTACGACCTGGGAAAGGACGGAACAGTCCGGAACAAAAGCCGGTGAGAAGGAAATCCCGGCAGCGGACGCGGCAAAGCATGCGATGATTCCCGCGGAAAACACGATCGCCAGGCCGGCCATAATCGCGCCGGTCCATCTGCTCCTGGAGCACAGGAGCCCCGCGAGAAGCAGAGCGGCTACGGACAGCAGGGTCTCCCCGAAATAGACATCATAGCCAAAGATGGTATACATCTTCCCCACGCTGAACAGGCCGCCCAGGAAGATCCTTCCGAACAGCGGAAGCGACGTGGCGTTGGCCCAGAGGATCGCCAGGTATGTTATTGCCACAAACCAGGAGATAAGGAATCCCTGGTCATACCCGTACACCTCGCGGGCGTAGGCATAGGCGCCGCCGGCTTCGGGATAGCTCTTCATCAGGTAGGAGTAGTTATAGCTGATAATCATCATGATCAGCGCAGCGGCAAGCAGGCCCATGACACTTCCCGCAGGTCCCGCCTGTCCGAGATAGGTGCCGCCGGTAACGACGAGCGAACCCCAGCCGATGCTGGTGCCGATGGCAAATGCCCATGCTTTCAGCAGCGATATATGCTGACGCATCTTTCTTTCCGTACTCATATTATCTACCCTCCTGCTGTCTTTCGGCGTGCAGGCCCTTCTCCCCACTCGACTGAATCTCTGTTTGGTATAATAAGCAGATTGTTTTAATAATCACAAAAATCCTAGTATATTTTACCACAATAGTGCCTTTTCATCAATTTCTCTTCACAATATCGTCACAAAAATAACGATAAAATAAGGGCTGCCGCCCAGTCTCCTGAACGGCAGCCCGTAAACTGCTGATTATATCATGCTTCTTTCCGGATGGTCAGGATGTTCTTTCCGTCTGACCTCTCATATTCCATACCATCCATGCTCTTCTTGACCATGTAGATGCCGAGTCCGCCGATCTTCCGCTCTTCCGCGGACAGGCTGACATCCGGGTCCGGCTTTGCCAGCGGGTTGTAAGGTATCCCGGAGTCAATCAGGGTTACCCGCAGCGCGTCCGGGTGCCGCTCTTCCCTGACAATGATGTTTACCTGCCCCGTTCCGGGCACATAGGCGTAATGGGCGATATTGACAAACAG
>ONXW01000156.1 GCA_900321915.1 uncultured Eubacteriales bacterium | reverse complement strand
GTCATCCCGTGCTCCGCGGTAAAGGGCGTGGGTCTTGAGATCGGGAAGACACTCCTTCAGTAAACAGGCGGGAAAATCCGTCAGTCTTTCAGGAGGGTGACTTCGATCTTATAGAAATCCGGTATCTCATTATCCGCCAGTACGATATGGAAATCGGACTGCGTATCCGGCGCGACGCCTGTCAGGAGGTTGGTGTCTCCGTAGACAATCTGTCCCGCCGAATCGCGCAGGACGATCAGCATCCAGATCCTTCCCTCTTCACTGGTTTTGTTTGTGATTTTTCCGTCCAGATAGTAAGTTGTATATTTCATGACAGTGCCGACCATGACCTGGCACTCATCCACCGTGAAGTCTTCCGTGAGAACGGCGTAGTCCCCGTCCTCCTCCCGGCGCCGGCCGTCCTCGACGGTCACGGGCTCAGCCTTTATAACCTCCGCCTTGACGGACGCGGCCGCTTCCCCAGTCTTGAATGTGGCATTCACTGCCGCTGACTCGCCCGGCCGGAGCGTGAGGTCGGATATGGAATTATAATCCTGTTCCGCCAGGACATTCCCGCTCTCATCCAGGGCGGTAAACTTTACCTTGATCCTTGTCAGGTACACATCCGTGTTGGGGTTCTTTATCACCGCGGTACAGTTTGCGTTGTTGTAGCTGCTTCCCACCATATAGTTGAAAAATCCGGTTTCCGTAACCTCGGCGGCGGCAGCATTTGCCACTGTCCTCTCCGCTTCCTGCTCCGCCTGCTCGCGGGCGGCTTCAGACTCCTGCATCTCCACCATCCGCAGGAAATTATCGGACAGGATCATCTCATCGGCCGCAATTTCCACCTTATCCCCTGAACCGCGGGCATGCAGGGGGACTGTACAGATATCTTCCCTGTTCATGAATACTTTGGTGTCAAAATCCACGGATGTTACATCCGGGACCATTGAGAAGAATTCCATCCGCAGGACTCCGTCGCTGTACGGACCCACTTCATAAGTATCCCCCATAATATGCGTGTCGTCATCCGCGGTCCCGTCCACCAGTATTTCATCCCCGCACTCATAAAAGCTTACGGAAACCTGGGAATGGTTCTCAACGGAGAAAAACATATAATAGAGGGTATAGTCATCATCCTCCCTGCTGTAAGGAAGGCTTCCCAGATAATTGATGACTATCCCTCCCTCGTCGGAGAATATTTCCTCTCCTTCCGCCAGCCGGTAGCTGTTTCCCCCGCCGGGCCGCACCTCGACAGCGGCGGGGTCTGTCTGGAAAAATCCCTGCGCACCGTCAATATAAAAACTGATTTCCAGGGATTCAATATCCGAAATACCGCCGAACTGCAGCGTATCCTTATAAATCCTGCAGGTGAGCTCCTCAGAGCTGCCCTCGTCAACGGTTCCCGACATATCTCCCTCTACATACAGGCCGTTGACCTTCAGGCCGTGTATCTGTACATCCCGCATGCCTCCGGAAGTATTCTCCGCGGTAAAGTTCAGGTTAATCGTCTCTTCCCCGTCATTCGACGTGATCCCGTCAAAGGTGATTTTGAAGCCGTTTTCCTCATACACCAGCTGGGGACCCATATCTTTTCCGGAGAACAGGGAGGACTTTTTTTCCTCTTTTTCCCCTTCTTCCCCGGTATCGTTCTCTTCTTCCTCTTTCCCGTCTGATTTCAGGCCGAAGAGGTTCTCAAACTTCTCCTTCGAATCGTCTCTATCGTCTTCCTCTTCGATCTCCTCGCTCTTCCGGGATTTATCCTTTTTCGAGGAAGACTTTTTTCCAGAACATCCTGTAAGCAGAAGCGTCAGGGTCATAAGCGCCAGAACCATCAGTACTGCGGTTTTCATCAGGCGGTGCTTTCTCATGAGGCGGGTTCCTCCTATCTGAAGTTCAAGACACGCCCGCAAGCCGGAACCTGCGGACAAGAATACTACAGAAACAGCCGGGCCCCGCCATACAGGCGAAATCCCGGCAGCTTCGGTGTCTGTTATATGATTGCTGTTATTTATTCGATCGTAAGGATATCATTGAAGCCGGTCACTTCGAATACTTCCATGACCATCTCCTGCACATGGATAACCTTCATGCTTCCCTGCTTGTTCATGGTTTTCTGGGTTGCCAGAAGGACGCGGAGACCAGCTGAAGAAATATACTCCAGCCCTTCCATATCAAAGGTGAGATCGGTGATTCCGCCAAGAGACTCCGCAAGGCACTTCTCCAGCTCCGGCGCAGTCATGGTATCCAGTCTTCCCTCCAGTTTGACAGTAACCTTGGATCCTTCCTGGTTTTTTGTAATAGTCATCTCTCTTCTCCTTTTCTTTTATGCTGTTTCTATACCGTTAAAATGTTTTTTCGATTACAACTTCAGCCTTGTCGCCGGTAATTCCGACGCGGATATCATCGGCAAGTCTCGCGACAATGGATTTTTCCAGCTCGTCCCGGACTTCCTCCGCTTTCTCGCCGTTTTCTTCCGCCGCCTCATCCCGCAGTTTCTGCATGGACCAGACATCCCCCGTGAATCCGACACTGAACATCGGGTCCACATATCCCATGTCGCCGAACGGCATCACAATTCCAGCCGCCAGCTCCTCCTGCTCCGCTTCCTCATAGGAACACATGCAGTTTTCCAGGATGTCCCTGATCTTGCCCATAAAGCCCTTGGCCCTGGCGTTTTTGCCTGACCTCGCCACGGCCAGAAGCTCTCTCCTGCGCTCCGCATCCATGATAAGGTCTGCGTTGAGGCAAACCCGGCATACACGGCCCTGTCCTTCCGCCCAGAAGCAGGCCTGGAAGTCTCCGGCAATGGATCTCACCATTCCCATCATCTCCTCCGCAAGGAGCCTGAGCCTCAGGGTATCCTTGTGGGAGAGTTCGTTATATACAGCGAATTTTTCCACTTCGCGGAGAGCTTCGTCCATACCGGAGCCATGATTGTCCACGAGTATTTCGTTTGTTTTCATGTACGCTCCTTTCCCAACATTTCCGCCACCGGCAGGTCATCCGGTGTAGTAAGCTTAATATTTCTGTAGGACCCCTCTGTCAGTCTTACCTTATATTCCGTCATCGCTTCCACGATCATCGCGTCATCCGTAATCCCCGCCTGGAAGGAAGGATTCTCATGCACCTTCCGGTAAGCGTCTGTAATGACAGAAAAGGCAAATGCCTGCGGTGTCTGTATAATCCAGCATTTTTTCCGGTCCGGGGTGTAAGCGGCAAATCCGTCCTCATCCGAAATCTTGATGGTGTCCTTGGACGGCATGGCTGCCGTGCAGGCGCCGTACTCTTCCGCATCGCGGATTATTCTCTCCACCATCTGCCTGTCGGCAAATGGTCTCGCCCCGTCATGGATAAGCACGATATCGCCGTCCCCGTACCCGAGGCGGGCAAGCTCTCTCAGTCCGTTTTCCACGGAGTTCCAGCGCTCCTTCCCCCCGGCTGTCACGGCCCGGACCTTACGGAACCCGTACCGCCCGACGATATTCTCCCGGCAGTAGTCCAGATCCTCAGGGCCCGCTACTAAAATAATATCATTAATTGCGGCTTCGTCAAATAGTTTCAGAGAAAACCACAGGACAGGTTTTCCCTGAAGCTCCAGAAACTGTTTTTTCGTCGCCGTATGCATCCGCGTACCGCTTCCCGCCGCCAGCACGATGGCCGCCGTGCGGCGTAAAGGACGGGTATTCTTCCCTTCACTCATCTACCGTTCCCCCAGCTTGAGTCCAGGAACCGCATTCAGGTCCCATCCGGCCCGGACGCCGCGCATATACTCGTAATAACCGGCGGAACCGATCATGGCGGCATTATCGGTGCAGAGAACTGGGGACGGGAGATAGAACCGGAACCCGTTCCTGTCGCAGGCGCTGCGCATCGCCCTTCGGAGAGCGGAGTTGCTCGCGACGCCTCCGGCGATGGCCACCTTGTCAAAATGATACTCTTTTGCCGCGTCAATCGCCCGGCTTACCAGCGCATCCACAACCGCGTCCTGGAAGGAAGCCGCCAGATCAGCGACTACAATCTCCTCGCCGGTCATCTTTGCCCGGTTGATCTCATTGAGCACGCAGGATTTCAGGCCGCTGAAGCTGAAATCATAGGGATTCTCTCCCACCTTCGCCCTGGGAAATTCGTACGCGTGGGGATTTCCCTCCCGCGCGGCGCGGTCGATTTTGGGACCGCCCGGATATCCGAGCCCCACCGCGCGGGCCACCTTGTCAAAGGCTTCCCCCGCCGCGTCGTCCCTGGTTCTTCCGATAATCTCGAATTCTCCGTAATCCCGGACCACCACCAGGTGGGTATGCCCGCCGGATATGATCTCGCACACAAAGGGCGGTTCCAGGTCCGGATACTCAATAAAGTTTGCGGAAATATGTCCCTCTATGTGGTGCACCGGCACCAGGGGCTTCTTCGCCGCCCAGGCGATAGCCTTGGCTTCGGCGGCGCCCACCAGAAGCGCCCCCACCAGCCCCGGGCCGTAGGTGACGGCGATCGCCGTCATCTCCTGCAGGCTCATCCGCGCCTCCGTGAGGGCCTGCTGAATCACATAGTTGATATTTTCAATATGCCTGCGCGAGGCAATCTCCGGCACGACGCCGCCGAACATGGTATGCTCGGCAATCTGTGAAGAAATGATATTCGAGAGAACGTATCTCCCGTTCTTCACAACCGCAGCGGCAGTCTCATCGCAGGAACTCTCGATGGCGAGAATATAAACATCGCTTCCCATATCAGTCATTATCCGTCCGTCTCATCAAACATCAGGTCCACGGACCATCCATCCTTCGCTGCCTTCGTCCTGGGGAAAATCTTCCGCACATTCTCCATGTACTCCTCAGGGTACATCACGGAGGGACTGTAATGTGTCAGCCACATCTCCGCGGGCTGGGCCTTTCTGGCCAGCTCCGCCGCCTCATACATGGTCATATGCTTTTTATCCCTGGCGCTGGCGGCTTTCTCGGGCTCCCCGTACATTCCCTCGCAGATAAACAGGTCCGCGTCCTTGGCGTACTCCGCGATCACCGGCACCGGCCGGGTGTCCGTGCAGTAGACGACCTTCAGTCCCTTCCTGTCAGGCCCCATCACCATATCCGGCGTGTAGACGCGGCCGTCCTCCTCGACAGTATTTCCCTTCTGAAGGGGATTCCAGAACTTCAGCGGAATATCCTGCGCTTTCGCGCGCTCCGCGTCAAACCGTCCTTTGCGCGGGATACTGATGCAGTATCCGTAGCAGGTCACATTGTGGTGGACTTTATAGGCGTCAATATGGTACGGGCCTATCTCCAGGTGTTCCCTCGGCTCCTCCAGTTCAATCAGCCTCAGATCAAAAGGAAGCTCGGGGGCAATGACCCGGAGCGCGGACACAACGCGCGAAAGCCCCCTCGGGCCTATGAGCGTCACGGGTTCCGTCCGCTCCGCGTTTCCCATAGAAAGCAGGAAGCCCGGCAGACCGCTGATGTGATCCGCATGGTAGTGCGTAAAGCAGATGACATCTATCGGTTTCGGACTCCACCCCTTCTTTTTCAGAGCAATCTGCGTTCCTTCCCCGCAGTCAATCAGAAGATCCGACCCGTTGCAGCGGGCCGCCATCGATGTCAGCCACCGGTACGGCAGCGGCATCATGCCGCCCGTTCCGAGCAGGCAGATATCCAGCATGTATATCCCTCTCTCCAAGACAGCGCCTCAGGAGCGCCGCCACTCGATCACCGCATTTTCCTGCGGATTATCATAATAATTTCTGCGCACGGCCTCGCCGGCAAAACCAAACTGCGCGTAAAGGCTGCGGGCCGCCGTATTGGACTCCCGCACCTCCAGCGTGATATCGGATATCCCCATGGCATCCGCGGCGGAAATCATCTGCCTCATCAGCTGCCCGGCAATGCCGTATCTCCGGAATTCCGGAAGCACTGCGATGCGCATCAGTTCGCCCTCGCCCGCGACAGCCCGGAAATCAATGTATCCCGCAGGTAATCCGGCATCAGGTCCCGCTCCGGCAGCATCCTCTGCCCCCCGGCACTGCGGGACGGCCACCCAGACCAGATCCAGGGGACTCTCCAGCATATCCCGCAGAAGCTGTTCGGACCAGGGCGTCCGGAAGCACTGTTCTTCAATCCTCCGGATTCCCGGAATATCCTCCGGCACCGCCCTGCGGATCAGAGCAGCGACGCTTGCGCCGGGTCTTTCTTTTCCGTCAGTCATGTTCATGCACCACGACGCCCGCGGCCAGCTTTTCCAGTTCTCCCTGCCGCTCCGCCACATCGCGTTCCCGCTCCGCCTGGGATTTCCGCAGGTAATCCGGCCTGAACTCAGCCGCGCTCACAGTCTCTCCCCGCAGTGCCATCTGCTCTCCCAGGGCAGCCACGGAAGCTCCTCTCTGTCGGTTTGACGGGACAGGGGCAAATGCGAACGGCACCGTGACTTTCGATTCCAGGATATCCCTGCAGGCGTCCGCCCCGTCACCGAGGAAAACCACCGGTTCCCCCCTGCGGCTGAGCTCTTCCGCAAGATCCTCCGCCTTTGCCATCCACTGCGGCTTCAGCACGAGGAACTCCCCGTCCTTCCAGCGGTAAAGCCCGGTATATGCCTGCTTTCTCCGGGCGTCCAGCATCGGGCATATCACCGCGTCCGTCCCGTAAAGCCCGTAAGCCATGGCATCCATGGTGGGGACATTTACCAGGGGCTTTCCCGTCACAAAGCCGATCCCCTTGGCGGTTGCGGCCCCGATGCGGAGCCCGGTAAAGGAGCCTGGGCCCCCGGACACCGCGATGGCGTCCACCGACCGGATATCCTCTCCCAGAAGATCCATCATCTGGTCAATCATGGGCAGGAGTGTCTGGGAATGGGTCTTTTTCAGGTTCAGCGTGTACTCCGCTGTCATCTGCCCGTCGCAGACCATGGCCACGGAGGCCACCAGCGACGCGCTCTCTATGCCAAGAACTTTCATGTGATCACCGTAATCCGACGATAGTCAAACCCTTTTTCCAGGTCCTTTTCTATCGTCACTTCCACCGCATCCTCCGGCAGGATTCCCCGGATGTTGTCCGCCCACTCCACCAGGCAGACGCCGTCCCCGTAGAAATCTTCGGTATATCCCACCTCTTCCATCTCGTCCTCATCTTCAATGCGGTAGACATCAAAATGACAGAGCGGAATTCTCCCCTCTTCATACGTTTTCTTTATGGTAAATGTGGGGCTGTTTATCACTTCGTCAATGCCGAGTCCCCTGGCAAATCCCTTGGTGAATACGGTCTTCCCGACGCCCAGGTCCCCGTTCAGGCAGTACACCTGCCCGGGATTTGCGTTTTCCCCCATACGGAGGCCGAGCGCGAAAGTATCCTCTTCACCGTGGGATTCATAAACCGTTTTATTTCTCATGACAGATCCGCTCCGGTCTATGCGCGGATCACCTGAAGGACACCGTCAAATCCGGCCAGCACGCGCTGAAGCTTTGCCTCCTCCAGTTTCCCTGTCAATACCGCAAATTCCTGTCCGTCCAGTTCCGGAAGCGTGATGACCCTGACCGACCCGAGTCCCGCGCGGACCTGGCCTATCTTCTCATCATAACTGCCTGTAAACCGGATGAAATACCGGAATGTCTCTTTCCCGAAATCCAGCAGCTGCTGCTTCTCGCCGCCCCATCCGAAGGGAATATTCCTTTCGAGATTCCCGCGGGCAATCTCAACGATATCGCTCACCACGGCATTCGCTGTCGGAAGCTTGCCGGCGCCGGCGCCGTAAAACATAATCCGTCCCACGGTTTTTCCCGTCACCAGGACGCCGTTGTAAACATCATTGACGGCATAGAGCGGATTATCCGCGGGAACCATCATCGGCACCACAAAAAGGCTGACCTTCTCGGCGCCGAACCGGCCGGCCCCGATCAGTTTAATCTGCATGCCCAGTTTCTTCGCGTACAGGAAATCCTTCTCCGTAATCCGGGTAATGCCCTCTGTGTATACCTTCTCGAAATCCGTTTCCTTTCCCGTTGCCAGAGCGGTAAGAATGGATATCTTGCGGCAGGTATCATGGCCTTCCACATCAGCCTCGGGATTTCTCTCCGCGTATCCCAGCTCCTGGGCATTGCGCAGAGCATTCTCAAAGCTCTCGCCCTCGCGGTCCATCTTTGTGAGAATGTAGTTTGTCGTCCCGTTGAGGATGCCGTTGATCTCCTGGATGGTCTCGCCCGCCAGGGACTGGGTCAGCGGCCGGATCAGGGGAATGCCCCCGCCGACTGCCGCTTCCATCAGGTAGTTCAGGCTCCTGTCCCGGGCAATCTGCAGAAGCTCCGTTCCTTTTGCCGCGACAACCGCCTTGTTGGAGGTGACCACAGACTTGCCCGCCTCCAGGCACTTCCTGGTAAACTCATAGGCGGGATTCACGCCGCCCATGGTTTCCACGACGATGCGCACCTCGGGATCCTCCAGGATCACCCCGAGGTCATGGACTATCTTTGCCTCATTCTTATCCCCGGGGAATTCCCGGAGATCCAGGATATATTTTACTTCTATCTCTTCGCCTGTGACACCGCGGATACCGGCCCGGTTGATATCAAGCACTTCCGCCACGCCGGAGCCGATGGTGCCGTATCCCATTATCGCAACCTTTAACATACCCGTTTACCTCCCGTTTTTAAGGCTGGTCCACTTAAGGTATTCGCTGATAAAGTGGTCAATGTCCCCGTCCATAACCGCCTGCACGTTTCCGTTTTCCGCATTTGTCCGGTGATCCTTCACCAGAGTGTACGGCTGCATGACATAGGAGCGTATCTGATTGCCGAAATTAATGTCCTTCACATCTCCGCGGATATCCGAGAGCTTCTCGGCATTTTCCTGCTGCTTCAGCATGAACAGCTTCGCTTTCAGCATCTGCATGGCCTTGTCCTTATTCTGGAACTGCGACCGTTCATTCTGGCAGGTCACCACGATTCCCGTCGGGAAATGGGTGATGCGGATTGCAGAAGACGTCTTGTTGATATGCTGTCCGCCGGCACCGCTGGACCGGTAGGTATCAATCCTGATATCCTCCGGGCGGATCTCAACGTCCACATCCTCCTCGATGTCAGGCATGACGTCGCAGGAGACGAAGGAGGTCTGGCGCTTGCCGTTGGCATTGAAGGGGGAAATGCGCACGAGACGGTGCACTCCCTTCTCGGATTTCAGCAGGCCGTAGGCATTTTCCCCGTCAATCTGCATGGTAACAGTCTTGACGCCCGCCTCATCGCCGTCCAGATAATCCAGGACCTCGATGTCAAACCCGCGCTTCTCGGCCCATCTGCGGTACATGCGGTAGAGCATGCCGCACCAGTCCATGGCTTCCGTGCCGCCGGCGCCTGCCGCCAGCTTCACGATAGCGTTATTCTTGTCATACTCGCCGGAAAGCAGTGTGGTGATCCGCACCTTTTCCAGCGTCTCGGTATATTCCTGCAGCATCTCCCGGATCTCATCCAGGATGGAATCATCGTCTTCCTCATATCCCATCTCGATCATCACCAGGATATCGTCGTGCTGCGTTTCCAGCTTCTTGTATGTCTGCAGTGTGTCCTTCAGGCTCTTGGCCTCCCGGACATGCTTTGTGGACTGCTCCGGATTATCCCAGAATCCGGGCTCTTCCATCATCTTATCTAATTCCGCGATTCGCTTTTCCTTGTTGTCAAGGTCAAAGTGAATCCCTCACTTCCACAAGAGTTTTGTCGTACGTTCCGAGCGTACTTTTGAACTGGTCCAATGCTACCGGATCAATCATTCCCGTGGTCACCACCTTTCATTATTCAGACCTTTATTCCTATGGTTTCTTCTGCTGTTATTTGCCCTTTGCGTTCACGGCGGCCTCCGCGGCCTGCTGCAGCATCTCCTGCGTGGGCTTCTGCCCCTTCGCGATGCTCTCGAACACCATTCTGCCGTGGCACTGTTTGAACTTCTTGCCGCTGCCGCAGGGGCACGGATCGTTCGGATAAATCTTCCGCGCTTTTCTCTTCACCGGGGCTTTCTGCAGGCTTTCATCGCGGTTGGTACCGGTGATCTTGGCCTGCTGCTCGCGCTCTACCTTCTGCTCCACGCGGATATGGGTCAGGATCCTGACGGTATCCTCGCGGACGGACGCCATCATGTTCTCAAACATGTCGTAGCCGGTCATCTTGTATTCAACCAGCGGATCTCTCTGTCCGTAGGCCTGCAGCCCGATTCCTTCCCGCAGCTGGTCCATATCGTCGATATGGGCCATCCACTTCGCGTCGATGCACTTGAGAAGGACGACGCGCTCCACCTCACGCAGCTGCTCCACCGGCTGGAACTCCGCCTCTTTCGCCTCGTACAGCTTGATGGCCTCTTCCTTCAGCATATGCTTCAGCTCGTTCTGGCGCATGTGCTGCTGCTCCGGGGCAAGCCGTATCGGCGCCAGGGGAATGATGGGCAGGAGCAGGGAATTCAGCTCCGCCAGATCCCAGTCCGCCGGCTGCTGGTCCTCGGAAATAGACATATCCACGGCGTTCTCCGCGATCTCCGTGATCATGCGCATAACCACCGAGCGCATGTTCTCGCCGTCCAGAACCTTGCGGCGCTCCGCGTAGATGGCTTCACGCTGCTCATTCATGACCTCATCGTACTTCAGGAGGTTTTCACGGATGCCGTAGTTGTTGTCCTCTATCTTCTTCTGCGCGTTCTCAATGGCCTTGGACAGCATCCTGTGCTCAATCTGCTCGCCCTCCGGAACGCCCATGGCCGTAAACATATTCATCAGCCGCTCGGAACCGAACAGCTTCATCAGGTCATCTTCCAGGGAAATGTAGAAGCGGGATTCACCCGGGTCTC
>ONXW01000214.1 GCA_900321915.1 uncultured Eubacteriales bacterium | reverse complement strand
TGATATTGAGCAGGCCTACCTTTCCACGGACCCGGTCGTCCGCATCCGCCGGTCCGATGATTCCTGGTATCTTACGTACAAATCCCGCGGGCTTCTCTCCCGGGAGGAGTATAACCTCCCGCTCACGGAGAAGTCCTATCTCCACCTCCGCGAAAAAGCGGACGGAAAAATCCTGACGAAAAAGCGCTTCAATATCCCTGTGTCCGGAACCGGCCTCATCATCGAGCTGGACATCTTTTCCGGCGATTATGAGGGGCTCGTCCTGGCAGAGGTAGAGTTTTCCTCGGAGGAGGAAGCGCTCTCCTTCGTCCCGCCGGCCTGGTTCGGACGGGAAGTGACCTGGAGCGGGGAGTACCAGAACAGTGTGCTGGCGATGCAATAACAGAACAATACCCTCTTCGTAAAGCTCCTGACGGGCAAGCTTTCCGAAGAGGGTATTGTTCTTTTTAATCGCCTCGGGAAGGGGGCGAAGGGGGTTGTTGTGCTTTTTAATCGCTCCCGCGAGATCATTATCGACGAAAACCGGCAGGGGCCGGAAACGTGCCCGAAGGCGTTTTCCGGAACCTGCCGGTTTTCTGCTATTTTCAGATTCGTGCCACGCCGGTGGCCCTGGCGGCATCCGCCACAGCTTTCGCCACGGTTTCTCTCACCTTTGGGTCATAGGCCTTGGGCAGGATATTCTCGGTGCTGAGCTCATCGTCCGGGACAAGGGATGCCAGGGCGCGGGCAGCCGCCACCTTCATCTCCATATTGATCTCAGACGCGCGCACATCGAGAGCGCCGCGGAAAATACCGGGGAACGCCAGCACGTTGTTCAGCTGGTTGGGATAATCGCTGCGGCCGGTACATACAACGGCAGCTCCGCCCGCTTTCGCCTCCTCCGGGAAAATCTCCGGGGTCGGGTTTGCGCAGGGCAGGATTATCGGGTCCTTTGCCATGGTCCTGACATCGTCGCTCGTCAGGATTCGCGGTCCGGAAACACCGATAAACAGGTCGGCTCCCGCGAGCACTTCGCGGAGGGTTCCCTTCCTGTTTTCCGGATTGGTTATCTCGGCAAGCTCCGCGAGCGCCGGTCCGAGGCCTTCTCTTCCGCGATAGACGGCACCGCCCCTGTTGCACATAATTACCTGCTTCATGCCGGCGCCGAGAAGAATCTTACAGATGGCGGTTCCCGCAGCTCCTGCGCCGGACATTACCACCCTGACGTCTTCCAGCTTCTTGCCGACAACCTTCAGCGCGTTCATGACGCCCGCAAGCGCGATGACGGCGGTTCCGTGCTGGTCATCGTGGAATACGGGGATATCGCATAATTTCTTCAGTCTCTCTTCAATCTCAAAACAGCGGGGCGCGGAGATGTCCTCCAGATTGATGCCGCCGAAGGATCCTGCCAGAAGCGCTACTGTATTGACAATGTCATCCACATTTTTGCTGCGGATGCAGAGCGGAATCGCGTCCACGTCGCCGAACGCCTTGAAGAGAACACATTTTCCCTCCATAACCGGCATCCCGGCCTCCGGTCCGATATCTCCGAGCCCGAGAACCGATGTGCCGTCCGTCACGACCGCGACGGTGTTCCAGCGCCGGGTAAGCTCGAAGCTTTTGCTGATATCCTTCTGGATCTCCAGGCACGGCTCCGCCACGCCCGGGGTATAAGCTATGGAAAGGGCCTCCGCGCTGTCCACGGGGACTCTTGAGATCATCTCGATCTTGCCTTTCCACTCATAGTGCTTCTTCATCGCTAATTCTGCATTGTTCATGGGGTTCTCTGCCTCCTGCGTTCTGTAGAGTTACGAGTTAGATTTCCGCCTTCCAGAGACCGTGCAGGTTGCAGTACTCATAGACTGCCACTGCCTTCTCACCCTCGGCGAGGACAAATTCCGCGGCCGGCTTCTCTTCCGGTTTCAGGAACTTTGTCATAAAGCCCTTGTCGGTCTCCACAACGATAAACTGGATATAGTGTTTCTCCAGCATCGGGTGCTCAACCTCGCCGACCTGGACACTAACCTTCTGTCCGTCAACAGTTACGGCAGGGACATGCTTCTCCCTCGCGCCGTCGGTTGTCCCGGCTACGAGCTCCTCAACCGTCTCGCCGCAGCAGGTCAGTCCCGCGCAGACATGGTTAAAGTCTGTGAGAATGCTTCCGCACTTTCTGCAGATATAAAATTTCATGGCATTGTCCTCCTTCTATAAAAGAAACTGTTTCATAAGGAACGTGTTTAATAACCGGCAAGGTCCTCTTCCGTCCGGACGATGATGACCTTCGTCTGGGTGGTGACATTCTGCAGCAGTGTCTCCATCTTGTCCTCGGGGATGCTGATGCATCCGGAGGTGCCGGTGTTGTTGAATGCCTTCGGGCAGTGCAGGAAAATGGCGGAACCCTTGCCCGGCGTGCATTCCTTGTTGTAGTCGATCGCCAGCACATAATCATAGCAGATGCCGGCATTCATCAGATCCTCTGCGGAATCCCAGTCCTTCTGCACGCTGCCGATATTCACAAGCTTGTTGTAGTGGGCGCTCTTCGGGTCATCCACCCAGTAATCGCCCTCCGCAAACTGGTGATAGGAAATCTTGCTTCCCGGGTTCATCTTCAGGCCGTAAGCGCCGTTGAAATGGTAGAGACCGGAAGGGGTCCTCATATCTCCCTCCGCTTTCTCCTCCGGAGATACCACGCCCTCCATGGCGGTCACGCAGACCTCATTCATCACGGATACCAGTTTGCCCGACGGGTCTCTCCTGTACCAGGAAAGGTTGCCCCTTGCCGGGTCGTCCGGGTTTGAGATGATAATTATCATCTGCGGCGCATCCTTCGCCGCTGCCAGCTGGTTCACATCGCCGCTGTAGGGCTTTGTGGCCGGAACCTCCACTGTCTTTTCAACCTCACCGGCCGGGCCGGCCGCAGGGACCGTCACCGGAAAAGCTGCCGTGATAATGGCAGCCGCCACTGCCGCTGCCGCGATTCGCATCATTCTTTTCATATTCTTTCTCCCGTCTGTATGCCTGTTTTTGGCCGCCGTTTTTCTATGTCCGGCAGCTTATTATCATTCTAAAGCCTGCATGGTAAAGTTGCAACTTTTTTCTCTCCCCGTGTTGGCCAGGGAAGGAAACTATCCGGCTACCTGCCGCGGCGTTCCATGTAACAGTCTATGACCGCCCTCGCCACGGGAGCCGCCGCGCCGCCTCCGGATCCGCCCTCTTCCAGGATCACGCAGACCGCGATCTCCGGTTTTTCGGCCGGCGCGAAACCCACATACCAGGCATCCGACTCCGTGGTCCTGCCGGTTTCCGCTGTTCCGGTCTTTCCGGCAGAGGTGTAGGGGGCGCCGCGGAACGCGGAACCCGTCCCGGAGTTCACAACCTCCGTCATCATCGCCGTGAGGGTCCCCGCCTCCTCCGCCGACATGATACTGCCCATGGACTGGGGCGGAAAGCGCTTGACAGTCTGTCCGCCGGCATTTTCCACATGATCCATCAGGCTGGGTTTCATCATGGTCCCGCCGTTGGCGATTGCGGAGACAATCATCAGGTTCAGCATGGCTGTCATCTGGGTCTTTCCCTGTCCTATGGCAGTCTGGGCCTTC
>ONXW01000104.1 GCA_900321915.1 uncultured Eubacteriales bacterium | reverse complement strand
GCGCAGATGATACCTTTGTAGCCGGTGCAGACCAGCTCCCCCAGCTCGGCCCGGTCCCGCTTCTTCCGCAGGACCTCCAGCATGGACGGTATCCTTTTTCCCTCATGCAGGTAAAGGGTCGAATCCGCCTTCGGGTCGCAGCCGATCTGCATGACCTTATATCCCATCTCGGCGAAGGCGCAGGAAAGGGCGGTGCAGGTCGTGGACTTGCCGATTCCCCCCTTGCCGTAAATTGCAAAACGATACATATGGGTCTCCTCATAAAGAAAGTGTCCCTGTCGGACAGAATCCGACAGGGACACTTATACACAATAACGCGTATGATATCTGCGATAGTTCTGTATTCTGTCTCTTTCCGCTCAGAACGTATCTTTGCGGTCGGATGCCTTGTACTATCAGTATATGTGTTTTTTGGGAAATGTCAATCAACCGGCGGTCGAAGCCGCACGGTTTTTATTCTCCCCGGTGGGCGCGCACGCAGTCCGCAACCAGGCGGGCCAGGACCTCGCTCTGCTCCGAGACGCGGTCTTTTGCCTCCATCATGAGCGTATAGCGCTCTTCCATGTCGGGATACTCGTCGACGAGCTGCATCTCCCTGCGGAACTTCTCACGGAGAGCATCCAGCTTTTCGCTCTCGCTGATGATTCCGGCCATCTCTTCTTCGGTAAAATTAAACATATCTGTTCCCCCTCCTGTGCTGTCCGCGAGGTTTGTACTTTCCACAGTATCCTTATGCATCCTACAGCTCGTCCCGCACAGTCCTGCTGCACAGTATCGAGAACAGGGCGATGACGAAGACCACGGCGTCCAGCATCGGCCTCTCCGTGCCGATGGTTCCCAGGAATGTCTGGCCCAGCATCAGCTGGCCGGTCTCAATCAGGAACGCCACGACGCACATAATGCAGGTGAAATCGCTGAGGATGATATCCAGCGGCACCGGCAGGAGATTCGCGAAAAACGCCATCACAATGATTACCAGCGGAATCCACTGGACAAACAGGATACCGTAATTGACATACTTCGGGACTTCCATGCCCAGGTTGAAAAAGGCATCTATATTCTCCCGGTTTGCCTGCATCAGCCGGTAGCGGTAGACAAAAAGCAGCGCCAGAAGCAGGTTGTTAAAAATTCTGTGTTTCATAACTCAGGCCCCATTCTTAATCAGTTTTCCCTGATTAATCCTCCTTCTCCTGCACGAAGCGGATAAATTCCTCCGCCTCTTCCTCTGTCTTAAGCTTGACGGTATACATGCGGTTTCCCATCTGCGGGACCATCATCTCCGGCATCTCTTCCTGCATCACCATGCAGCTGCCGTACTTTTCCATGATCTCCCCGTGGGTGTGCACGTAGGAATAGATATCCCTGCGGCCGGCATAGACGCAGAACTGGTCATCCCCGCTCTCCGGGAACAGCCGCTTGTCCGCGGTTACCATATCCGCCCAGATCTGGTACACATCGATGGAGTGGGCAAAATTCATCATGTCGGGCGTATAGCCGCCGGCCGGGCGCATATTGACCTCCAGGCCCGCGAAATCGCCCTTTTTGCCCAGTCCCGCCTTTGTTTTGCGGAGGCGGAAGAACTCCAGGTGCACAAAACGGCTCTTTACGCCGAATGCCTTGACTGTGGCGCGTCCCGCCTTCTGGAGACCCGCCGGGAGTTTGGCCGCGGTATAATAGTTCAGGTCCTTGTGCTCCTCAACGGTATCCATGACCGGGACCGGCCATACCGTCATGGATTCAAACACCGGATCGCCCTTGGAATCAATGATGGCGTCATAGGAGCGGAGATCTCCGTCCACAAATTCCTCCATGACATAGGGAACCTCCGGAAGCGCCGCAAAGAACGCGTCCAGATCCTCCTGCGAGGAGAGCTTGTGGGTATCATTGGCGCCGACGCCGATCTCCGGCTTCACAATCACCGGGTAATCCACGGTTTTAATAAACTCCTCCGCCGCCTCTTTTGTGGAAACCACCGTCTGGCGGGCGGTCGGAACCCCCGCGGCGGCGTAATACTTCTTCATGTCGGCCTTGCTCTTGTACTTCTGGATATCCTCGCTGCCGATGCCGGACGTGATGTGGAACTCAGTCCTGAGCTTTGCGTCCTGCTCCAGCCAGTACTCATTGTTGGATTCCAGCCAGTCGATCTTGCCGTACTTGAAGCTGAAAAATGCCACCGCCCGGAACACCTGGTCGTAATTCTCCAGGCTGTCCACCCAGTAGTATTCGGTGAGGGAATTCTTCACATTCCAGTCCAGGGCGTCATAGGGCGTATCGCCGATACCGAGGACATTTACCCCGTTCCTTTTCAGGCGGTCACAGAAATTCCAGTAGGTATGGGGGAACTGCGGGGAAATGAAAACGAAATTCACGGTTTTCTCCTTTCTGTATTACGCGCCGCAGTGCGCCAGCACTATCGGCAGGAAATAGCGGATCTGTTTCTTCCACCAGGGCCAGTCGTGATTCACGTCATTGCCCCAGAAATCGCACCAGATTTCAATTCCTTTGGATCGGAAATAAGAGTCCAGGACTCTCTGGGTGTGAATTCCCTCGTCCTCCCAGGCCCCCTGGCCGACGCAGAAAATAAACTTCCTGCTGTTGTACAGGGCGACATAGGGATGGTCCGCGGGCATCCCCGCGATGAAATCCACCGGGGAATTGTCGTACAGCGTCGGGTTCATCCAGTTTCCGAAAAAATACCTCGCGTCGTAAACGCCCGACAGCGCGATCATGCCCTCAAAAAGGTCCGGTCTCCGCAGGCAGACGATGGCGGCGTGGGTCGCGCCCATGCTGCAGCCCGTCGCGATGGGCCTGCGGTCGGAATGGTTCTCCCCGTGAATATACGGAAGCACCTCTTCAATAATATAGTGGTAATAGCTCTCCTGGTACCATGCGCGCCAGGCCTTGTCCCCGTTCTCGTTCGACCAGCTGTCCTCATCCACCGAATCCACGCAGAATACCTGGATCCTGCCGCCGTCAATGTAATCCGACAGTGTGTCAATCATACCGAAGTCTTCATAGTTGCCGCATTTGCTGTTCTGGGTCTGGAAGACCAGAAGCGGCCAGCCGCCGTCCCCGTACACCAGAATATGCATCTCCCGGTTCAGGCGGTTGCTGAACCAGCTTGTCTCTCTTCTGTTCATCGATACAGACTCTCCATTACTAGTATTGCAAGTGCGCGGGGACGTACGGTTTCCGGGCCGGCAGTTACCGGTTTCCTTCAAACATGAACTCCATCAGGCGGAAAGAGTCATCCTCCCTTGTGGTTTCCAGGGAGAAGGATTCAATCCTGTCGGAGTGGAACATCTTTGTCAGGGCCACAAACTGGGCCAGCTTGCTTTTCAGGTTCAGCCTGTCGCCGTTGTCGTCGATGACATAGACGTCTCCCCTGCACTTGTTTACCTGTTCCATCAGCTTTTCCATATTATCAATTTTAAACATTTTCATCTTCATAACTGAAAGCCTCCTGTTTGTTATTTTTTTCACACATTATATACGGCTTTCAGGAAAATGCAATCGTTTTCATTGATTTTTGGTTGATACTCATCAAAGAACAGATATTTCCACTATTATATCATGCAGATTCTCTAATTGCTATTCCGGAAAGAATCCGTTATTATGGAAAAGACAAATAATAAACATAACTGTTGTACTGCGATCAATAGGCATTTTTTTCAGAAAACGGAGAATTCATATGAGTCCAATTGAAGTGCTGGCGCTCATCGGCGGCCTTATCGGCGGCCTGGCTCTTTTCCTGTACGGAATGAGTGTCATGAGCGGCGGCCTGACCCAGGCATCCGGCGGCAAACTGGAAAGTCTTCTCGCCGGCGTCACCAAAAATAAGTTTTCTTCCTGGCTGTTCGGCGTTGGCGTAACCGCCCTCGTGCAGTCCTCCTCCGCCTCAACCGTCATGGTCGTCGGTCTCGTCAATTCCGGCATCATGAAGCTGGAGCAGGCTGTCAACATTATCCTCGGAGCCAACCTGGGTACTACCTTTACCGCATGGCTCCTGAGCTTAAACGCCATCAGCAGCGACAGTATCCTGCTGACCCTGTTCAAGCCGGCGACATTTACCCCCTATCTCGCCCTGATTGGTGTCGCCATCCTGATGTTTTCCAAATCAGACCGGAGAAAAAACATCGCTTCTATATTAATCGGTTTCTCCGTGCTGATGTTCGGAATGCAGATGATGTCCAGCTCCGTGGCGCCGCTGAAGGATTCTCCTTCTTTTATTGAATTCCTGACTTCCTTCAGCAATCCCATCGTGGGCTTTGTGGTAGGTATCGTCTTTACCATGATCATCCAGAGCTCCGCCGGAACCATCGGTGTCCTGCAGGCGCTCTCCCTCTCCATCACCGTCACCTGGGGCATGGCGATCCCGGTGGTCGTCGGCGCGGAGGTCGGTACCTGTATCACCGCCATCCTGTCCTCCCTGAGCGCCGGCAAAAACGGTAAGCGCGCCGCCCTGATGCACCTGTATTTTAATGTCATCAAAGCGGGTACTTTCATGGTTCTGTTCTACACCCTGAACCTGTTCCTGCATTTCAGTTTCCTGTCGAAGCCGGCCGGCATGGTGGGAATCGCCGCGATCCACACTCTGATCAACTTCGTCGCGTCCCCGCTGATGCTTCCGTTCTCCGATGTCCTGGTCCGGATGGCCATGAAAACCATCCCGGAGGACGCGAGGGAGCGCCAGGAAGCCGAATCCAGAAGCGCCCTGGCCGTCCTGGATCCCCTGTTCCTCTCCAACCCGCCTTTCGCTCTGGAAAAAGCCCTGGGATGTACCAGGGATATGGCGGAGTATACCCGCATTATCACTGAGAAGGCCATGGGCCTGATCACCGATTTCAGGGCGGATACCGCCCAGGAAGTCGTGGGCCTGGAAAGCCTGATAGATACCTATGAGGACCAGATCGGCACCTATCTTGTACGAATCAACAACGGAAAGCTGAGCAGGCGGGAGGTCCAGCTCCTCTCCGTCATGCAGCGCTGCATCAACGATCTGGAGCGGCTCAGCGACCATGCCCTCAACATCACGGAGACGTCCAAAAGCATGGCCGACCGGAATCTCTCGTTTTCCGCGGAGGCTGTACAGGAGCTGGATGTGTTCCGCAGCGCCGTGAATGAGATTACCCGCATCACGGTCCAGGCATTCAAGACCGGCGACCTTAGGCTGGCCCGCATGGTAGAGCCCCTGGAGGAAGTCATTGACAGCCTGAATATCGAGGTGAAGCGCCGCCACAGCGTCCGCCTGCAGCGCGGGGACTGCACCATCGACCTGGGCTTCAGCCTGACGGATATCTGCACCAGCCTGGAGCGTATCTCCGACCACTGCAGCAACATCGCGGTGGACCTGCTCCTTACCGAGACGGATGAATTCGACGCCCACGGGTATCTGGACTACATTAAGAAAGAAGAAGGTCCCGAATTCAATAACCACGTGGAGGAATTCCTCGCCAAGTACTCGCTGCCGCCCATGGTTCAGCCTGAAGTGCCTGTTCCCGCAGCACCCGGAACAGATTCGGAGGCTCCCGCAATGCCGCAGGAGCCGGCGGAGAACCGTCTTTTCGCGGAATCTTCTTCCGATACAGGGCTTCCCGCGAATACAGGCCTTTCCGTGAACGCAGGACTTCCCGCGGATACAATGCCTGCCGCGGATGTACGCCCTGCCGCGGATGCAGGCCCTGCCGCGGATGCGGAACCGAAAGAGAGAGCTGCCCTTCCGATTCAATCCGTAATCCTTCCCGTGCCCGCAGCGCCTGCCGAACCTGCCGAACCCGCCCCATCTGTCGGGCCTGACGGACCGGCCAGCTGGGAAACCGGCATCCTGCCGCAGGAGAAAGAAAAGGATAAAGCCAAAGACAAAGAGAAAGACAAGGAAAAGAAAAAAGAAAAAGAAAAGCTCGAGGACAAGCTGAAGAAGAAAAAGAGCAAAAAGAAAGACAAGAAAAACAAATAAACCTGAAACAGATAAATCCCCCTCCGTTCCGGCATCGCTGCAATGCAGTGCGCGCGGTCGCGAGGGGGATTCTGTTAT
>ONXW01000106.1 GCA_900321915.1 uncultured Eubacteriales bacterium | reverse complement strand
TGCGCCCTGTGGAACCGGAGCGCCCTGCCGAAGCTGGAGATACGTCTCCGGCAGGGAGATTACCGGCTGTATACGCTCTGCGGGGAACTGAAAACATATGAATTTCCGGTGGAGGGATATCTGGCGGAGATGCTGGAGGATATCAATACGGAAGAAGAGTACCGGAGACTGACCGGAGGGAGGTGAAACCTGTGGCTGCGGAGAAAAGAAATGAAGTTATGTTTTCCCTGGACGACGAGAAGATTAACGTCGCCGTCATGGGCGTGTCGGGCTCGGGAAAAAGTACGCTGATCAACGCCATACTTGAAGAAGACAGGGCGCCTGTCGGGACAGGGGATCCTGTAACCCAGGTGCTGGAGGTATATGAGAAGGAGTCCCTCCCGTTCCGCATGATCGATACCGTGGGATATGAGTACGGGATGCTGGATCCGGTCAAGGTCCGCGCCCAGATGCAGAAATGGTCGAAGGATGCCGTAAAGAAAAAGGATACGGCCCGCATCATCCATATCATCTGGTTCTGCGTGGACGCCCAGAGCAAGCGCATTTTCCGGAAAACACTGGACAATCTCCGGGAAGTGTCCCGGCTCTGGAATGACGTGCCTATCCTGGTGGTGTTCACCAAGTCCTACGCCGAGACGGAGGATGCTGAAAACAGGCAGATGTTCCTGGACGTGCTTTCCCGGTATAAGAAGAAGGAAGAGCTGAATATCCGCGGGATAGTCCCCGTGGTGGCGAAGGAGCTCCGGGTGACGGAGACTGTGACCGTCGCCCCCCGTGGACTGGATACGCTGGTCAGCTGGACCAACAGCCTGATCCCGGAGGCAAAGCGCCTTTCCAGGAACGCGCTCCGGTCCATGGACCTGCAGATGAAGCGCGCCATGGCAAACAGCCTGATCGCGGGCTCTGTGGCAGGGGCCGCCGTGGTGGGCGCGGTTCCCATACCTGTGGCGGATTCGGCTATTCTCGTGCCGCTGCAGTACGGGATGCTGACCCGCATCGGGAAAATCTACGGCATGGAGAAGGATTCCGCGGAGAACAGCATCATCGAGAACATCCTTAAGGTGGGGGCGACTACCATGGCCGGCCGCTCGATCCTCTCGGCGGTGAAAGCGATCCCGGGACTACATATCGCGGCCTCCGTGCTGAATGCCCTGGTGGCCGGGACAGTAACCTTTGCCGCGGGCGAGATCAGCGTCCTGGTATTTGAGGGAATCCGGAAGGGGGATATCGATCCGAAGGCCGTCGACTGGGCCCGGTATATCGATTTTCTGTTCCGGGAGAAGCTGCCGAAATACACGAAAGCCCTGGAGGAGGCCCTGGAAAAAGGATCCTCCGAGGACGTGCTGAAAAACCTGATGGAAATCCTGAAGGGAAAGGAAACTGAGAAATGAAAAATGTCCCGGCTGAGCGGGACATTTTCCGAAAGAATAAAGAGTTACATCCTGATCCAGCCGAGGACGCTGCCTACGGAGCTCAGGAGAATAATCAGGATAAAGACGGGGCTGACGTACCGCATAACGAAGTTGAAGATGAACTTCAGGCGGAACGGATGCCCCTCTTTTTCGACTTCTTCCTCCACCGCGGAAACCGTCATATAGCGGAGGATGAGGAAGCAGATGCAGAGGGCGGCCACCGGCATCATCAGCGAGTTCGTCAGGAAATCAAAGAAATCCAGGAACTGCATGCCGAAGAGCGTGACTTCGGAAAGAGGCCCGTATCCCAGGGATGACAGGGATCCGAAGACCACCATGACAAGGGCCATGGCGAGAGTGCTCACCCTGCGGCTCCAGCCAAGCTCGTCGGAGATGGTGGAGACGCCGCTCTCCAGGAGGGCGATGGCGCTGGTCAGCGCGGCAAAAAGCACCAGGACGAAAAACAGGATGCTGATGACGGATCCGATTCCCATGCTGGCAAAGATCTTCGGCATGGTGATGAACATCAGGGACGGGCCCGCGTTCAGGGTTTCGGGATTGCCGCCGGAGAAGGCGAAGACCGCCGGGATAATCATAAGTCCCGCCATGACGGCGATGCCGGTATCAAACAGCTCCACCTGCAGGGTGGATTCCTCGATGCTGACATCCTGCTTCATATAAGACCCAAAGGTGATGAGGATTCCCATCGCGATAGAGAGGGAATAAAACATCTGGCCCATGGCGGAAACCACGGTCATCCAGGAGAAATTCTCCGGGCTGGGCACCAGGAAATACCGGACCCCGGCCATTGCGCCCGGGCGGGTACAGGAGTAGATGCAGATGACCAGGGCCAGGACAATCAGCACCGGCATCATGAAGCGGGATACCCGCTCGATGCCATTTTCCACACCCATCAGGATGATGATGAGGACCATCGCGGCAAATACGAGAAACCAGAGCTCAGACTGGAAACCGTCGGTGATAAAGGCGCCGAAATAGCTGTCGTCCGCCAGCGGTTCCACATGGCCGCACAGGTACTCGAAGAGGTATTTGCAGACCCATCCGCCGATGACGGAGTAATAGGGCGCGATCAGCATCGGGATGACGGCGTTGATCCACCCGCCGCACCTGAGGAAAGGCTTATGGCCGAAGGAACCGAAGGCCCCCACGGGACTCTGGCGGGTGCTCCGGCCGATGGCGGTCTCCGCGATGATCATGGTATAGCCGAAGGTAAGGGCAAGCAGGACATAGACCAGCAGGAAAATGCCCCCGCCGTACCTGGCTGCCAGATAGGGAAAGCGCCAGATGTTTCCGAGGCCGACGGACGCGCCGGCGGCGGAGAGGACAAATCCGAGCTTTCCGGAAAAACTGCTTCTTTTGTTATTATTCACAGGAATCTCCCCCTAAACACATAGTTATACCATCATACTACAAAAAGCTGTCATTTGACAATGAGATATGTGTTTTT
>ONXW01000274.1 GCA_900321915.1 uncultured Eubacteriales bacterium | reverse complement strand
CATTCCGTGCAGAAGAATGACCGGATGTATTACAGCTATATCAGCGTTATTGTCAACGGCCTGTCTGAGAAGCTGGGAAATGCTTCCTCTGCCGATGAATTTAAGGAGGCTGTCAACCGGTTTTACGAGGAGTACGGCGTCGGCATGTTCGGCCTGAACAAGGCGTTCCGCATCCGGAATGACATCGACGGGACGCCGGAGCTTGTACCGATCAACAACCTGGACGCCGTCAATTACGATGATCTGGTGGGGTATGAGTTCCAGAAGAAGCAGGTGAGCGACAACACCCTGGCCTTCATCGAGGGGAAAGCCGCCAACAATGTGCTGCTGTACGGGGATGCCGGAACCGGCAAATCCACGACGGTGAAGGCGACACTGAACGAGTTCTATCCCCGGGGCCTGCGCCTCATCGAGATTTACAAGCACCAGTTCAAGGATCTTTCCTACGTTATCTCTTCCATCAAGGGAAGAAATTACAAGTTCATTATCTATATGGATGACCTTTCCTTTGAGGAGTTCGAGATTGAGTACAAGTACCTGAAGGCCGTCATCGAGGGCGGTTTCGAGACAAAGCCGGACAACATCCTGATCTACGCGACGTCCAACCGGCGCCACCTGATCAAGGAGAGCATGAGCGACCGCGCGGACATGGTGCACGACGAGGATATGCACCACTCCGATACCATCGAGGAGAAGCTCTCCCTGGTGGACCGCTTCGGCCTGAATGTCCTCTATACAAAGCCGAGTTTCGAGGAGTATCACGAGATTGTCAGGCGGCTGGCGAAGAAATACGGTATCGATATGCCGGATGAGGAGCTCATCAAAAAGGCCAATACCTGGTCTGTGCGCAAGGGCGGAAGGACTGGCCGTGTGGCGCAGCAGTTCATCAATTCTCTCAATCCGAAACTTTAAGTGAAATATTTTCATCTTAAGCATGAATAAAACTCGTTGACAGCAGAATGATAACGTGGGATAATGTTATGCATGTGAATCAGCATCGATGATCCGGCGGGCATGCGGGCATGCGCGGCGGATCCGAAGGGCCACATCGTTTCAGACCTTGCAGTCCGCGCTGCAAGGTCTTTCTATGATATCTGACATCGGAGGTATACATGAAACTCAGAGGAGCCAGAATTCTCATCGAAGAGCTGATCCATCAGGGCGTGACCACGGTATTCGGTTATCCCGGCGGCGCCGTGCTGGATATCTACGATGAGCTGTATAAATGCTCGGATCGCATCAACCATGTGATCACGGCACATGAGCAGGGCGCGTGCCACGCTGCTGACGGATACGCGAGGACTTCCGGCAAGGTGGGCGTCGTGATCGCCACCAGCGGTCCCGGCGCGACAAACCTGGTTACGGGTATCGCGAACGCGAACCTGGATTCCGTGCCGCTGGTCGCCATCACCGGCAATGTCGCCACAAGCGCGCTGGGCCGGGACAGCTTCCAGGAAGTGGATATCGTCGGCATTACCCAGCCTATCGTGAAGCACAATTTCATGGTGCGTACCGTTGCGGAGCTGGAGCAGACCATCAAGGAAGCCTTCAAGATCGCGAATTCCGGCCGAAAGGGGCCGGTCCTCATCGATATCCCGAAGAATGTGCAGATCGGCGAGTGCGAGTACGGCATCGCGGTGCTTCCGCAGATGCCGGAGAAGCCGAGGCTTGCCTATAACAGGGAAGCGGTGCTGGAAGCGATCCGCGCCGCCAGGAAGCCCTTTATCTACTGCGGAGGCGGCGTGATAGCCGCGGAGGCGGAGGCGGAGCTTCTGGAGCTGTCGAAGCGGCTGGACGCGCCGGTGGGCCTCTCCATGATGGGAAGGACCGCGGTTCCGGATTCTTACGAGTATAACCTGGGAATGTGCGGCATGCATGGAAACTATGTTTCCTCCAAGGCCCAGTCCGAGTGCGACCTGATGATCGCCGTCGGCGTGCGGTTCTCGGACCGCGCGACGGGTGATACCCATGAATACACAAAGAAATGTGAAGTTATCCATATAGATATCGACAAGTCCGAGCTGGGCAAAAACATCAATCCGGACCTGCGGGTGCAGGGAAACCTGAAGGAGATCCTGCAGGACCTGCTGAAGGATATCCAGCAGCAGTACCACGCCCAGTGGCGCAAGGCCATCAACGAGTACCGGAAGGTGCCCGCTTCGGAGCCGTCCAGGGAAGGCGAGTTCATTCCGAAGAACATCATCGAGGCTGTCCGGAAGACAGTGACGGATGACACGGTGGTGGCGACGGACGTGGGACAGCACCAGATGTGGACGGTGCAGTTTTATGAGTTCCAGAAGGCCAGGAAGCTGCTCACCTCGGGCGGACTGGGCACTATGGGATACGGCCTGGGCGCCGCCATCGGCGGGTGTATCGCCAACGGGCGGCAGAGGACGCTGCTCTTTACTTCCGAGGGAAGCTTCGGGATGAACCTGAACGAGTTGTGCACGGTCGTGACCCAGAAACTGCCGATCACCATAGTGATTATGCATAACGGCGTTCTCGGCATGGTGCGCCAGTGGCAGGGAATCTTCTACGGCGGACGGTATTCCCAGACAACCCTGGACCGGAAGACAGATTTTGTGGCGCTGGCCGACGCTTTCGGCCTGAAGGGATATGCCGCGTCCTCCATGGAGGAACTGAATAAAATCCTGGAGACCATCAAGGACGATGCGGAGGGAGCTTACCTGATTGACTGCCATATCGATATGGATGAGAAGGTATTCCCGATGATTCCGCCGGGCCGCTCCATCAAAGACATCATTCTGAAGGATTAAAAGCACAGGGAAGAGGCTTGACATGAGTAAATTTACCATTGAACTGTTCGTCAACAACAAATTCGGCGTGCTGAACCGGATTACCGGCCTGTACGCGAAGCGCTGCTACAATATCGAGACGATTCACGCAGGTCCCACCGAGGTTCCGGGGGTGACCAAGATAGAGATCGTTTCCACGGGTGATGAATACCTGAAGACGCAGGTTGTCGCGCAGCTGGAAAAGCTGTATGATGTGCGCAAGGTGGAGATCACCAAGGAAGAGCCGTAAGGGAAGTACAAAAAATTTCAAATAAAAAAGGAGTGTATCAAAATGGCTGCAGTAATGTACTATGAGAAGGATTGCGACATTAACATGCTTGACGGCAAGAAGGTTGCTGTCATCGGCTACGGTTCCCAGGGACATGCCCACGCTATGAACCTGAGAGACAGCGGCGTCGATGTCATCATCGGCCTGTATGAGGGCTCAAAGAGCGCTGCCAAGGCAAGGGAAGCGGGATTTGAAGTCTACAATACCGATGAAGCAGCAAAGCTGGCGGATATCATCATGATCCTGGTCAACGATGAGAAGCAGGCGGACCTCTACAAGTCCCAGATTGCTCCGAACCTGACCGCAGGAAAGACCATCGCATTTGCGCACGGTTTCAACATTCATTTCCACTGCATCGTACCGCCGGCAGACGTCAACGTTATCATGATCGCTCCGAAGGGCCCGGGCCACACTGTGAGAAGCCAGTATGTGGACGGCAAGGGCGTACCGTGCCTCGTTGCCTGCTACCAGGATCCCTCCGGCCATTCCATGGATGTTGCCAAGGCTTATGCGGCAGCTATCGGCGGCGCGAGAGGCGGAATCCTTGAGACCACCTTCCGTGAGGAGACCGAGACTGACCTCTTCGGTGAGCAGGCTGTTCTCTGCGGCGGCGTATGCGCACTGATGGAAGCAGGATTCAATACCCTGGTTGAGGCGGGTTACAAGCCGGAGAGCGCTTACTTTGAGTGCATCCACGAGATGAAGCTCATCGTTGACCTGATCTTCAACGCAGGCTTCGAGGGAATGAGATACTCCATCTCCGATACCGCTGAGTACGGCGACTATGTTTCCGGCAAGAGAATCATCGGCGCTGAGGCCAAGCAGGCTATGAAGGATGTCCTGGCTGAGATTCAGGACGGCACCTTCGCGAAGAACTGGATTCTTGAGAACAAGGCCGGCAGACCGTCCTTCACCGCTATGAGGACAAAGCACGCCAACACCCTGGCTTCCGAGACCGGACGCGACCTTCGCGCGAAGATGGGCTGGAAGCAGGTTCAGGATCTGGACGAAGCACGCTGATCTGTGTTTATTCCGGGCTGAGATTCAATATCAGAGGAGCTGCCGTGGTCGCTGGATTGCGGCGGCTCCTTTTATGTGCTATAACAGATGCAAGATGCTCTCCATCTGCCGGATGCTTTTCGCATCCCGAAAAAGAGGAAGGACAGGGATATCATGGAACTGACATTAGACAGGGTATATCAGGCGGCACATGTGCTGAAACCGGTGGTAAAAAAGACCGACCTGGTCCACGCGACCAGGATCCAGACGAACTGCGATCTGTACCTGAAAGCGGAAAACCTGCAGAATACAGGCTCCTTCAAGATTCGCGGCGCATATTACAAGATTTCCACGCTCAGCGCGGAAGAGAAAGAGAGAGGCGTTGTGGCCTGCTCCGCCGGAAATCACGCCCAGGGCGTGGCCCTTGCGGCGACCCGTGCGGGCGCGAAATCAACCATTTTCCTGCCCTCCATCGCACCCATCTCGAAGGTGGAGGCGACCCGCGGCTACGGGGCCAATGTACGGATGATCGACGGCGTATACGATGACGCCTATGAGGCGTCCCTGAAGTTCCGGGATGAGACGGGGGCGGTATTTATCCATCCCTTCAACGACGTGGATGTCATTGCGGGACAGGGAACCATCGGCATTGAAATCTGCGACCAGATCCAGGACGCGGACGCGGTGGTTGTTCCCATCGGCGGCGGCGGACTGATCTCAGGCATTTCCTTCGTCATCAAAAAGCTGAATCCGGACTGTAAGGTGTACGGCGTGCAGGCGGAAGGCGCGGGAAGCATGTATCAGGCATTCCGTGACAAAAAGCTGGAGAGCCTGGACCGGGTCAAT
>ONXW01000362.1 GCA_900321915.1 uncultured Eubacteriales bacterium | reverse complement strand
CCGGGCAGGGAGCGCACCGCACCGGGCAGGCCGTGCAGGGGCCTGCCGGTGACCGGCACAATCTCTATGCCGCGTCCCGCCAGCTCAGTCAGGATTCTCCTGTTTGCCTCAGTCAGTTCTTTCCCCGCGGTGAGCAGGGTGCCGTCCAGGTCGAGGCCGATCATTCTGATGTTTTTTCTGTCTGCTGTCATTCCTGCCACCGCCTGTTTCCCGGTATTCTCAGCCGCCAAGGGAATCTACCAGATCCTGGAGCTCCAGGAAGCGCTCCATGCGTTCCTCCAGCTTCTCTTCCGCCGATTCCTTTTTTTCCGTCAGCTCCTGCAGCCGGAGGTAATCGCTGGAGGCAGAGAGTATCTCTTCCTCAAGGCTCTTTACTTCCTCCTGCAGGCGGTCAATCTCTTCCTCAATGGTATCATATTCCCGCTGTTCGTGGTAGGACAGCTTTTTCTTCACACGCACGGGCTGTACGGCCTGGGTTTTCTGCGTCCGGGCCGGCTCCTTCGGGGCGTCCTCCTCTTTCAGGACGCGGGCACGGTATTCCTCGTAGGCCCCCTCGACGCGCCCGATTATTCCATCCCTGTCAAAATAGAATACGCGGTTGACGACGCGGTCCAGAAAATACCTGTCGTGGGAAACAGCTATCACAATGCCCGAAAAACGGTCGAGATAATCCTCCAGGATCTGCAGTGTCTGGATGTCCAGGTCATTGGTCGGCTCATCCAGGATCAGGACGTTCGGGGCGGCCATCAGTACGCGCAGAAGGTAAAGCCTCCGCTTTTCTCCGCCGGAAAGCTTTGCGATGGGCGTATACTGCATATTGCTGTCAAACAGGAACTGTTCGCACATGGCCGAGGCGGATGTGAGCCCGTCCTCTGTCCTGATGAATTCCGCGATGTCTTTTACATAGTCGATGACGCGTTCCGTCTCATCCTTCGGGGGCTCGTTCTCCTGGCCGAAATACCCTATTTTCACGGTCTGCCCGACGGCGATTTCTCCCTCGTCGGGCGGTATCATCCCGGCGATGGTTTTGACCAGGGTCGATTTGCCGCAGCCGTTGGGACCGATGATCCCGATGCGGTCATTTTTCAGGAAAATATAGCTGAAATCACGGAACAGCATCCGGCCGCCGTAGCCCTTTGCGATGCCGTACAGTTCAATGGTCTTCCCGCCGAGCCTGGAGGTCAGCGCGTTGATGCTCACATTCCGCTCTTCGATAATCCTGTCCCTGTCGCGCAGCTCTTCAAAACGACGGATATGCGCCTTCTGCTTCGTGGAACGGGCACGGGCGCCCCTCTGTATCCAGGCCAGGTCCTTCTTGTACAGCGCGGCCATCTTCCGCTCTGCCGCCAGGGCGTAATCCAGCCGCTGCTGCCTGAGTTCCAGGTACCCGGAATAATTCTCCGCATAGCGGTACAGCTTTCCGCGGTCTATCTCTACAATCTGGTCAGTCACGCTGTCCAGGAAATACCTGTCATGAGTTACCATGAGTATCGCGCCGCGGTAGCGGATCAGGTAATCCTCCAGCCATTCGATCATATCGCTGTCGAGATGGTTTGTGGGCTCATCCAGGATCAGCAGGTCGCACGGCACAAGTAGGGCGGCTGCCAGGGCCGCCCGTTTTTTCTGCCCTCCGGAAAGGACCGCGGGGGAATCATCGGGACAGCTGATGCCCAGCTTTTGCAGAAGGGCACGGGCTTCGCCCGTGGTGTCCCAGAAGGTTTCCTTTCCGTGGATGGTCTGCGCCACATTTTCCAGGATGGTCCGGGATTCGTCAAATTCCGGATTCTGGGAGAGATAGGATATGCGGATTCCGTTCCCCTGCACAACCTGTCCCCCGTCCGGCTCCAGGACCCCCGCGGTGACAGACAGCAGGGTGGATTTCCCGGTCCCGTTTACGCCTATCACGCCGATTTTGTCCGTGTCCCCGATTCCCAGGGTCACATCATCCAGAAGCACCCGGTTTTCAAACGATTTCGTTATATGCTCCAGGTTCAGTATGTTCATGTTACTTCTTCAGCTCCGAGAGCTTCTGCAGCATTTCCACATCGGAGGGAAGGACCTTCATGTTTGTCACCTGCTCCTCCTCGCCGGGCCTCCTGACCCTGAGTTCCAGGACTGTCCCCTCGGGAACGCCGTCCTCCTGTATCTTCTGCAGGAAAGTGGTTACCTTCGGATGGTTTTTTGAGAACTCCTTCAGGAGTCCCAGTGCTCTCATTGTCGCTGCGGGATTAATCATGATTATTTTCCACCTTTCTGGCGAAAGGCACCGATGGGGTTATGAAAACCGAGGTGCTTTCGCTCTTTCTGCTTTTCTATATT